>NZ_JAHRFC010000110.1:0-13440 GCF_020883015.1 Microcoleus sp. CAWBG640 | reverse complement strand
CTAAATCTGGATTGAATAAATCCTGGCTGGATGCAGCTTTTGGGCAATTTTTTACGACGCTGAGCTACATAGGAGAAAAAACTGGGGCAGTCGTCGTTTCACAAAAACCTGCTTACACCTCAATGCTACTGTGTTATCGGAATGAAATGGTTTTCACCGATTGCAATATTCGAGAGTATTGGGACGAGCAAAATTCTTTGATGGTAGATCGCGATCTTAATGCTGCGATTAACCTAAAAAGACTGGGGTTGGACATTTTCCCCAGTATAAAACGCCGTAGTGGGAATCTTTCTATAGTTGGTTCTATGGATAACAGTACCATCAAGGAAATCTTACATACCCTTCATCGGGCTGTTAAGAAGCCCACATCATAATCTGTACTCAGATTTGATGTGGGAGTATGTCACAGAACCTATCTTTAATTATAAGGCCCAATTGCGATCGCCTTTTCGATCAGATCGAGCTCTTGATAGAGTTGGCGGCTTTCCTGGAAAAATTGAGCGGCGGTGGCGGATTGATGCGGGATACGATGTTTGTAGATACTGTTGAATTGACTTTCTTCGCACCGAATGTTAATATTGATTGTAGTTTTTGGTAAAAATTCAAATTAACTGCACTATGACTGAAAAAATTATCTCAATGTTTAACAACAAAGGTGGAGTTGGAAAAACAACTATTCTCTGGAATTTAGGAGTTTCACTGGCCGCAGCAGGTAAAAAAACTCTTTTGATTGATTTTGACCCCCAGTGCAATCTTTCTATTGCAACCATTGGTTATGAGGAGTTTGCTAAATATAATGTGCCAATTAAATATTTATCAACAAAAAGACCCACTAGAGATGCTATTAAATCGGGAGCCTGGACATATAGTCAAAGTAATTTGATGAAAAATATGGATAAAGAATATGATAGCTTAGCAAAATATATTATCAAAAACTTTTGAGAGTATTTTTGATCTCAAATTTCGAGGATGATTTTTTCTCCTCAAAATGCTTTTGGCTGTGTTAAGAATTGCGGTCTGTCAACCAAAATTCGATCGCCCCCTTCGCCCCTTCGCCCCCTCACCCCAAGTTATTCCCCTAGATACTGGTCAGCCCACTCAACAGCGCTATCCTAGTAGTTATAGTCCTTAAACCCGATCGACCCGGAGGCCCCGTGTTCAGTCTAGTTCAAACCACTTCTCGCCAAGGAGAAATCCTAGAAGTCGTCTTCCGCAACGGTTGGGACTACATGAAAAGCCTCCTCACCGGCCGCAAAACCGACGAACCCAGTCTGCCACCCCCAGCAGTCCTCCGCAACATCCTGATCGAATTAGGCCCAGTGTTTGTGAAATTGGGACAATTGCTCAGTACCCGTCCCGACCTTTTACCCACAGCCTACCTCGATACCCTCTCCTCCCTGCAAGCCGATGTTCCCCCCGTACCTTGGTCGGAAGTAGAAGTGATTATCCGCCAGGAACTCAAACTGTCGATCGAAGAAACCTTCTCCAAATTTAACACTCAAGCCGTCGCCGCCGGTTCGATCGCCCAAACCCACAAAGCCACCTTAAAAGACGGCCGCCAAGTCGCCCTCAAAGTTCAGCGTCCCGGCATTGATATCATCATAGAGCGAGATATTGCCGTCCTCAAAGCCTTAGCAGAACTTGTTGCCCTCACAGACTACGGTCAACAATACGATATCGTCGCCCTAGCCGAAGAATTTGCCACAGCCCTGCGCGCAGAACTTGATTTTATTCAAGAAGCCAGCTACACAGACGAACTCAAACGCAACCTTTCTAAAAGCCGCTGGTTTGACCCCAAACAAATAGTCGTCCCAGAAATTCAGTGGAAATTAACCACCAAAAAACTATTAGTAATGGAGTGGCTAGACGGCGTACCAATTTTGTTAGGTGATTTGCAAGGACTTCGCCACAACGGGGATGCAGATGCCGAACGCGAAGAAATTACCACCCTGCTTTGCCGCGCTTTCTTTCAACAGTTATATATCGACGGATTTTTTCACGCCGATCCACATCCCGGCAACTTATTTTACCTCAAAGATGGACGCATAGCCCTCCTAGACTGTGGCATGGTTGGTCGATTAGATCCGCGCACTCAACAGAGTTTGACAGAACTGTTACTGGCAATTGTGGATTTAGACTCTCAACGCTGCACTCAATTAACATTACAAATGGCAGAATTTGCTCAGCCTACTAGCTTAGCCAATCTAGAGAATGATTTGGCGAGAATGCTGCGTAAGTATTACAATGTCAGCCTGTCGCAAATGAACTTGTCGGAGATATTTTATGAAATGCTGGCCATCACCCGCAAAAATAAAATCCGACTGCCTAGCAACCTCGGTTTATATGCCAAAACTCTCGCTAATTTAGAAGGTCTAGCGCGCGCTTTCAATCCCAGATTCAACATTGTAGAACAGGTGAAGCCGCTGATGACCGATTTGTTTCGGCGTCAGTTATTCGGAGAAGATCCGGTGCAAGCTTTACTAAGAACGGCGCTGGATCTCAAAAGTTTGTCTCTGCAATCTCCACGGCAATTAGAAGTGCTGTTAGACAGAGTTACTTCGGAAACTTTGAAGTGGAATTTAACTGTAAAAGAAATCGATCCTCTGCGCCGCACTTTGGGGGATTCGGCGAATCGACTTTCTTTTAGTATTGTTGTGGGTTCGCTGATTGTAGGAGCGGCAATTATTTCATCTAATTCTCAAACTGCTCAACTATCTTTTTTGAGCAATGGTTTGTTTGCAGCGGCGAGTTTTTTGGGTTTGTGGTTAATTATTAGTATTCTCAGATCGGGTCGTTTGCGGGGGTAAAAACAGTTCACAAAAATTTACATCTCACGATTTAGTGGCCTAGCAGGATATAGGGCATTGCCACAACTCGCTTGACTGACGCTGAGATACGGTAAAACTGCCAAAGGTAGCAGAACGTCGATGAAGCGTCAAGAATCACCGCACCTGAAAGGGCCGTGAGTATGTCAATGACGTACCCTAACCAGGTTGTTTTCTGGTGCTGTTTTTAATATGGAACTACCCGATCGCAGCTTGTGTATCGGTAGGGTATACTCAGATGTGCCCATAGGTATCCTAATACTGCTCTATCCCCAAAGGCGATCGACAGCCTTTAATCCGGTATTGACAGGGAAGCATAAGTAACCATATACAACTCATTACCCTTAGAAACACGACATGAAAAAACTAATTTTACTGACTGGGATGCTACTGATGATGATGGTAAAAACAGCCTTTGCCAGCCCCCTAGCTCCAAAGGTTGAAACAATGGATCGGATAGCAACCTCGGAAATTCGAGAAACAATCGAGAAACCCACCAACGATGTCGCAGCCCCACAAATTGAACCCATCAAGCCGATGTCAACATCGGAAATTCGAGAGACTATCAAAAAATCCACCACCTATATTTTTGAAGGCATCAAAGGACGAGAACTCACACTTTCCCTATGGGCTGGAGAACTGAGCGCCGAACTCTACACTCCCAGTGGCGAAAATTTGGGAACCCTTGACAAAAGAGATAATCAATGGGTAGGGAAGTTACCGGAGTCGGGCATCTACCGCGTCCGAGCCATCCCTAAACGCGAAACCAGTAGTTTTGTATTGGAACGTGACTTTAGTGCCAAGTGGACTTATCGCCCCGATCGCGTAATTCCCATAGCATTCGGAGACAAAGAAGGTAAAATTCAACTGAAAATGTCCGGCTACCAAGTCCAGCCCCTGACAATTGAGGCGAAACGGGGACAGACAATGAGAGTCACTGCTAGCAACAAAAATATAGATGTGGCGATCGAATCTCCGTCAGGAATACTCCTGGATCAAGGGGAAGGTCAAACTTTCGCTCAACTGCCAGAATCGGGAGTTTATCGAGTCCTCGTAGTTGCAAACAGACCAATCAAGCCTGCAATCAAAGTTTCTCTGCAATAGTCAAAATAGCCAGAGAAAAAATTGCCAAAATACTATCTTACTTCTGGTATTTGCCACCAAAAAATACCAAAGCTCGCCTAAAGGGCGAGTTTTTTTTAGACCATAATATAAATTAATACTTAACCCTAGTTTCTTAATAATTAAACAGATTTAGAGACATAATAAAGAAGTAGTGAATGCGGATAAAAACCACCATGCCTGCAAACCAGTCAGACATAGATATTGCCCCCTCGATCGACTACGGCCTCATCGACCCGACAGCCACGCCAGACCAATTAGAAAACTGTTGCCAACAAGCAGAGAGATTTGGCTTTGTCACAGTGTGCGTGTACCCATCCTACGTCCGAAAAGCTGTTGAGCTACTGCACGGAAAACGTCCAAAAGTTTGTACTGTGATCGGTTTTCCTACCGGTGCTTCGACTTCCAGGGTGAAGCTTTACGAAGCCCTAGAAGCCGCTGACAATGGAGCCGTAGAGTTAGATGTTTCTGTTAACTTAGGATTATTGAAAGCTGGAAAAATTGACGAATTCCATCGGGAATTAGCGGAGATTTGCGAAGAAACTAATCTCACCATCAAAGCAATTATCGAAAGTTCTCTCCTTTCGGATGCGGAAAAACAATTAGCTGCTGAGATTTGTATGGAGGCTGGGGCTGCTTATATTAAAACCAACACGGGCTTTTTTGGGGCGGCGACAGTTGATGATGTACGGCTGTTGAAGGAAGTTACGAAGGGGCGGATTGGGATTAAAGCGGCCGGGGGCATTCGCACTCATGAACAAGCTCTAGATTTGATAATGGCTGGTGCGACTCGTTTGGGGACTTCTCGCGGTCCTGAATTAATCCGCCAGCGGGATAATTTGAACCAGAGAAATGAATAGTTAATTGTTATTGGTTAGATGATTAGAAATTACAAAGCAACTGGCATTAATCTCAAGAGTTCGCCCCTAGGGGAATCCGATCGCGTGTTGACAGTTTTAACGCGGGAGTTTGGTTTAATTAGAGCCGTAGCGCCCGGTGTTCGCAAACAACGATCGACCATCGGCGGTAGAAGCGAATTATTTGTCGTCAATGAATTGCTCCTGGCCAAAGGTCGATCGCTCGACAAAATTACCCAAGCCGAAACTGTAGAGTCCCATCCGGGCTTGAGTCGCAACCTGGGAAAACTCGCATCCGCCCAATATTTGGCCGAATTGGCGATCGCCAGCGCCCTTTCCGATCAACCCCAAGAAGAACTATTTTGCTTGCTGAGCGAACACTTGAAGCGTTTGGAGCGTTTGTCCGATCGCACCGATGCAGACTCCCTAGCCTTACTTGTCGCCCACCTGGATCAGGCAATTTTTCACCTGCTAGCCATTGCCGGCGTTGCACCCCAAGTCCAAGTCTGCTGCGCCACCAGACGCCCCTTGATGCCAAATTTCAGAGATCCAAACTGGCAAATTGGATTTAGCATACCTTCGGGGGGAACCTTCAGCTTGTCCGAGTTAGCTAACCTAGAGACAGAACGATCCGAAGCAACGGGTTCGGCTCACATTGGGGCTTCCCGTTCCCCGAAAACTTCTGCCAGCAAACACTTGACAGATTTTTGTATAAATGCTAGGGAATTAAACGCACTGCAACAGTTGGGTAGCCCAGAACTCAAAATAGGAGGGATAGGCGATGGCGGAGCTTGGGTATCAGTAGAAAATATTTTGCGGCAGTATGCCCAGTATCATTTAGGTTGTGCGATTCGATCGGGAAGTTCGATCGATGCTTATTTAGAAAGTTTTGAGTTTTGAGCAGAGGAAAAAGAGCGATCGGCACGCTCCGAACCCCACTCAGGGCGAAACCCGAACCAGCAAGTAATTTCAGGTAAAGTCCAAAGATTCTGAGAACATTGGATAATAAAAAAGTTACAAATTATTAAACTTGGCTGTTCCAGCCCTAATTTGAATTTCACATCCCGCCGAATCTCGATCGTCAAGAACGATTTTGCCCCAAACCCCATGATGCGACTTTCCGATTCTGATTTGACAAGATCTGTTTTAAGCGTGACTCATCACCAGATGGAAGAACGAGAAAATTTGCCCAACTTCGACTCTCATCCAGTTTCCGATGTATGGAGCAAGGGCAAAGACTCAGCAATGGATAAATATCCCAGCACTCCCGAACCAAACAGGGGAAATGGCCGCGTCAAGCAACCGGAACAAAAACTCCCCCAGCAAACCACCCCCGAACCAACCGCCACCAACTCAGCAGCAATTGTCGAAAATCCCGAACCAGAAACAGGATTTCTGCCAATTCTGAAAAACCGTAATTTTTTAGCATTGTGGAGCGGCCAAATTTTCTCCCAGCTAGCCGATAAAGTATATCTGGTACTGACCATCGCCCTGGTAGCCAGCAACTTCCAAGCAGCCGATCAAACCATCAGCAGGTGGGTGTCAGCAATCATGATTGCCTTTACAATTCCCGCAGTGCTGTTCGGGGCCGCCGCCGGTGTCTATGTTGATAGATGGCCAAAAAAAGCAGTGCTCGTAGCCACAAACCTGCTGCGGGGAAGTTTAGTTTTAAGCCTGCCCATAGTGCTGTGGCTATCTAAAGGCATAGAAATAGGTCAATTACCCCTCGGATTCTGTTTGCTGCTGCTGGTGACCTTCCTAGTTTCAACCCTAACTCAATTTTTTGCCCCAGCAGAACAGTCAGCCATTCCTCTGATGGTAGAACGTCGCCACTTGCTCACCGCAAACTCCCTCTACACTACAACCATGATGGGTTCGGTGATTATTGGTTTTGCAGTGGGAGAACCCCTACTAGCTTTAGCCGATACTCTCTTTACTAACCTTGGTGGCGGCATCGGCATTGGCAAAGAATTAGTAGTAGGAGGAAGTTACGCACTCGCTGGAGTCTTGTTGCTTTCCCTGAAAACTGGCGAAAAAACCGAGGTGGAACACGAACCGCCACATCCCCTAGCTGACTTGAAAGATGGGCTACGTTACATCAACGATCAACCAAAAGTCCGTAATGCTTTAATCCAACTAATTATTCTGTTTTCGATTTTTGCAGCCTTAGCAGTTTTAGCAGTGCGGTTGGCCGAAATACTTCCAGGTATGAGGGCTTCTCAATTTGGCTTTTTGCTGGCGGCGGTGGGTGTGGGTATGGCCGCAGGAGCCACAACTGTTGGTTATCTAGGTAACAAATTTTCTCACTCCCAATTCAGTTTAATTGGCTCCATGGGCATGGCATTTGCTCTGATTGGTCTGTCTCTATTTACACACAATTTGTGGATATCCGTACTATTGATTACCCTGTTGGGTGTATTTGCGGCGATCGTCGGAGTGCCAATGCAGACTACAATTCAAGCAGAAACTCCAGAAGAAATGCGGGGAAAAGTTTTCGGGCTGCAAAATAATGCCACTAATATCGCCTTGAGTTTACCCTTGGCCTTGGCAGGAGTCGCTGAAACATTTCTGGGTTTGCCAAAAGTATTTTTGGCTTTGGCTGGGTTAGCGATCGCAGGTGGTGTCTTAACCTGGTATATTTCCCGTAATAGCACAGTCGATCGACTCCCATAAAATAACAAACTCAAATTTACTTGAATGCACATTGCTTGGCTGGGAAAAAAATCACCTTTTTGCGGTAACGTCACTTATTCTAGGGAAGTCACCAACGCACTTTTAGACCGGGGCTACCAAGTCAGTTTTCTGCACTTTGCCCAAGAAGCAGAACTAGAAAGGAATAAGGCAGCGTGGAGTATGGCTAAGGGGAAATGGGGGGCAGAAATTGCTGCCACCTCATTTGCTCAGTCGCTTCCACCCGCGAGTTGCAACGAAGTCTCCTTACCCTGTCTTTACAAGTCGCAAATTTATACAATTCCCACTTTCAAATCCAGTAAAGTGCTGATGAAATCTCTGCGGCGGCTGCAACCGGATGTCGTTCACGCTTCGCTGACCCTTTCGCCTCTAGACTTTCTGCTACCAGAAATCTGCCAAGAATTGAATATACCCCTGGTAGCAACTTTTCACCCGCCGTTCGATCGCAAATTGCGGAATTTGACATCGGGAACCCAACACCTGATGTATCAACTGTACGCGCCGTTTTTAGCTCACTACGACTCCACGATCGTATTTTCTCAGATTCAGCGGGATATATTGGTGAAGTTGGGAGTACCCGAAGAGCGGGTGGCTGTGATTCCCAATGGAGTAGACGCAGTTAAGTATTCTCCAGGGCCTTCGGGGTTGAAGTCGGAACTAAAGGCCGATCGGATTTTTGTCTACCAAGGCCGCATTGCCCCAGAGAAAAATGTCGAGTCCCTGCTAAAGGCCTGGAAACAATGTAATTTTGGCCCTGGAAACCTATTGGCCATCGTCGGCGACGGGCCCCTCGCCGCCTCGCTGCAACTATTCTACGGCGAAGATGAGGGCATTGTGTGGCTCGGATTTGTCGCCGACGAGGAACGGCGGATCGAAATTCTGCGGGGTGCAGATGTGTTTATTTTGCCTTCTTTGGTCGAGGGATTGTCGCTGTCACTGCTGGAAGCGATGGCCTGTGGCTTAGCCTGTTTAGCCACCGATGCCGGCGCTGATGGCGAAGCCTTGGAGGAAGGGGCTGGGATAGTTTTAAATACTCAGCGGGTGCGGAGTCAATTGCAAACGTTGCTACCACTGTTTTGCGATCACCCGGAAATGTCACAGATGCTTGGCCAAAAAGCTCGCCAACGGGCGCTCGATCGGTATACTCTCAGTCAGAATATTACTGAGTTGGAAAAGCTGTATGCACAGGTTTTGCAAGGCCAGCGCCTACCTGTTCGGGGCCTAGCCTAACAGAACCGAGGCAGAGCCTCTAGATATGGGTTCCCAGGCTAGAGCCTGGGAACCAGTTAAACTGTTGAAGTGGGAACGAGCAATGAACTTGTTCCTTCTTCCTTCTTCCTTCTTCCTTCTTCCTTCTTCCTTCGTTTTCTAACTTCCCGGCCGCAAATAATCCCAAAGTCGATCGCCCGAATCAGCCCGAATCAACGCAACTACAACATCCGGCAAACTGCCCAAACTGGGATAAACCAAATAACGCGCTTCCCAGCGCGGCCCAAACTTATCTTTAAAACTGTGCAATCCCTGAAAATTATAAAACTTACTCAAGTGTTCAGAAAGATAAATTAACACCTTTTCCAAACGCCCAGATTTTTCAGCTTCTCCCACTCCCGCCAAAGCCGATAAACCCAAGTCAAATTCTGCATATCCCAATTCTTGACAGTGCTGCAACATCGAAGCAAATAAACACTCCATCGTGCCATTTTCCACCTCAATCCGCCTTCGCATTAAATCAACTCCAACTACCTGATTTCCCGAAGATATCATATTAGCAAAAGCACTAATTTTACCATCGGGTGTATGGATAGCTATAGCGCGAGTTTCTCGTAGATATGTCTCGTTAAACCAGCCTAGAGAAAAACGTTTTTCTGCACCCTGAACCATTTGCAGCCACTCATCACTCACAGCTTTCATTTGCCGTATCAAGTCAGAACTTAAAGGTGGTTCGTAAAATTTGACTTGGTGTCCGGCTTTGGTCAAGCGATTGATGGCAGTTCTTAAATTTTGTTTAGCCTTGCCTTTGAGACTAAAATCTTTGAGATTGACCATAGCTGATTCGCCAATTTGTATGACTCGAAAACCGAGAGCATAATATATTTCTAAATCATCCGGTAAAGTTTGATAAAATGTCGGATACCAATCATTGCGATCGCAAAATTCTTGAAACCCCAAAATTGTCTCTTTGCGGTCTTCTGGTGGCCCGATGGGGTCTCCCAAGGCGATCGCACCTCTGCCTTTTGGCACGTAGGCGATGGCCGTTTTTCCCGAAGGACTAAAATAATAAGATTTATCCTCAAGTAACGCTAATCTCCCTAGGGTAGTCCGTCCATATTTGGCGATAATTTCTTGAGCTTTATACCGTTCTGAAGAAGTTGCCGAATCTCGCAACAGCACCGGACGCAGCAGCATCAAAAGTGCATAACCAAGCGTTACCGAACCCACAGCATAAATCGAATCCGCAAAAAACATTGCAAACCGAGTTTTGGGAACCAATCCTGCATTATCCGCCGTAAAAAACATTGCCAGAGTTTGGAATAGCGCTCGATCCCAATCAAAATTAACCGCTTGTTCGTTAACTTCAAAGCGCCCATCCAGAATGTAAAAACCCATCGTCCCGTAAGCGAGGGTAAACAACAAAGCGCCTAGCAAAACCCGAATTCCTTGAGCAATGGAAGGGCGATCCGACTTAGCAGTAAAAGTCTTACGCATCACCAACAACTGAAACAAGAGTACCCCAGAAAGCAAACTTTCTTCAACATCCAATCCCTTGATTAAATGAACGACAATAGAAAGGATTAACAATCCCACTGTCAGCAACCAAGCAATCCGTTTTCGCCTCAACAAATTAGTTGCCAGAGTTAGCAGCATAAATCCGATAACTGCTGCAAAAAAATGCCCGCCAGCCCTCACGGTAAAAGGAAAAAAAGGCTCTAACCAATTTCGGCGATCGGGTAAACTAGGAGTTACAGCAGACAGCAGATTAATCACTCCTACCAATCCGGTTAAAAATGATGCCGTCCAGAGTCCAATTCTAGTTTTTTGACTTAACACAGTTCACCTTTATATTTGCTAGTTTCTATTTTTCGGTGCGCTCAGTGATATGTTAAACCAATTTTTTATGAGGCTGCATAGAATCTGATCCCCCCTAACCCCCCTGGTGGGAGGGGGGGACAAGAGTTACTCAAAGTCCCCCTTATTAAGGGGGATTTAGGGGGATCGGGATATGTGCAACGACTCATTAAATTGGTATTAAACTGCTTTCCAACATAACTCAAAGAATCCGCCAAATGCTTATGCCAATAATTCCAACCGACATCAGGGCCCACAATCCCATGTCCCCCCGCAAATTTGTTAAACTCATTCGCAATACCCAAACTATTTAGTTGAGCGTGAAACTGTTGAGTGGAAGTAAGAAACTTCTCATCTCCTTCCCCCGCATCCAAATAAGCCCGGAGTCTTTGTCTATCTTTAATAGAAAGTTTCTCAACTAAATATTTAGGACTATTAGCCTTGCCACTTTGATCCGTAAAATAGCCGCTGTGGCTGAACAGAATATTAAAATTATTCAAGTAACGCAAACCGATATTAAAAGCACCCCAACCCCCCGAAGATTGTCCCCCCATTGCCCAGAATTTGGGGGATTCCAGAGTTCGATAGCGCGATTTTATTTCAGAAACCAATTCAGAGCCGATCGCGCTTCCCACCAGACCATTGGGCCCATCAAAATACTGCGGGTCCCACAAAGGACTTGTACCCCGCTGGTCGTTTCCGTCAGGAGTAATTATAATTGAGGGCGGTAATCTTTTGCTTTGATACAAGTCGTGAAGCACAGAAGTAACAGCAGCTTTGTCTTGATAAGCCCGTGCGTCTCCGTGTCCCCCGTGTAACAAAAAAATAACTGGATAACGCTGTTGGGAATTTTTAGCGTACCCAGGTGGTAAAATTAAGCCGTAAGTGCGCTCTGAATTCATAGCCACACTTTTATATGTTTTGAGTTCAAAATTCAAGTTGGCATCGGTGACTACTTTCGGAGGGTCTAACTGAGGTGCTCCGGCGATAAAAACGTACCAATATCCAGTTGCGCCTAATAGGAGAATAGTAACTGTACCGATACCGAAAACTTTTTCGATCCATTTAGGCATAATGTTTGTTATTAGTTATTACTTATTAGTTATTAGTTATTGGTTGTTTGTTACATAATAAAATCATTAGTGCCCAAGGACCCATACCCAATGCCCGATGCCCAATTCCCAATTTCCAACCAAATGATTTACCAAAATCCTACGCCCACAGTTGATATTATCATAGAATTGGTCGATCGCCCCCACCGCCCGATCGTACTCATAGAACGTCGCAATCCTCCCTACGGCTGGGCGATTCCCGGCGGCTTCATGGATTGCGGCGAATCCGCAGAAACAGCGGCCAAACGGGAAGCCTTAGAAGAAACCAAATTAGAAGTAGAATTAATCGAGCAATTCTACGTTTATTCTGACCCAAATCGCGACCCCCGCAAACATACTCTCAGCATTGTCTTCCTAGCTTCCGCCACCGGAATTCCTGAAGCTGCTGACGATGCTAAAAATTTAGAAATATTTGAATCTTGGCGTATTCCAACCCAATTGTGCTTCGATCACGATCGCATTTTGCGCGATTATTGGCGATACCGTCATTATGGATTGCGACCGCAGTTGATAGTTGACAGTTGACAGTTGACAGTTGACAGTTGACAGTTGACAGTTGGCAGTTGACAGTTGGCAGTTGGCAGTTGACAGTTGACAGTTGACAGTTGATAGTTGACAGTTGATAGTTGATAGTTGATAGTTGCTACTTACCAATAACGAATAACGAATAACGAATAACCAATTCCCAATTCCCAATTCCCCATTACCTATTACCTATTACCTATTACCCAAATGACAATCTTGACAATATTAGGCGGAGGTGCTTGGGGCTCGGCACTGGCAAATCTGGCAAGTAAAAATGCCCATCAAGTTAACTTGTGGTCCCGTCGTAGTTCTTTTGAACTTGAGTCTGCGATTACAGGTACGGATGTTGTGGTTTCGGCAGTTTCGATGAAAGGGGTTGCCGCTACAGTCGATCGACTTCTGTCCACAAATCTGGGCCCTAACACCATTATAGTTACTGTTACCAAAGGTTTAGACCCCGCCACTACTCGTACTCCTTCACAAATTTGGCAAACTGCTTTTCCTCGCCATCCGATTGTGGTGCTTTCTGGCCCCAATCTTTCTGAGGAAATTCGGCAGGAATTACCGGCTGCAACAGTAGCAGCTAGTTCAGATTTAGCAGCAGCTAAGCAGGTGCAGCATATTTACAGTTCGGAAATTTTTCGGGTTTATATTAATCAAGATCCCTTGGGAACTGAATTAGGTGGTACCCTGAAAAATGTATTTGCGATCGCCGCTGGTGTTTGCGACGGTTTACAATTAGGAACAAATGCAAAATCTGCCTTGCTAACTCGTGCTTTGCCGGAAATGATTCGAGTTGGTGTTCGTTTGGGCGCTCAGGCAGAAACTTTTTATGGCTTGTCAGGCTTAGGAGATTTACTCGCTACTTGTAATAGTTCTTTATCGCGCAATTACCGGGTTGGTTTTGGATTGGCTCAAGGTAAATCTTTAGAGCAAATTTTGCAGGAATTACAAAGCACGGCTGAGGGAGTAAATACTACCAATGTTTTGATTGATTTAGCTAATCAACGTGCTATTGAAGTACCTGTTTCCCGTCAAGTTTACCGTTTGCTAAATGGTGAAATCACTCCCGAACAAGCAGTTTTAGCTCTGATGGAACGAGATTTGAAACCGGAAATATAACCCACATTCCGCACCCCCAACTGGCACATAGGCGGATTGAGGGGGTAAAAGTGAATCATCCGAGACCAAGCGTGAGTAAAAACACCCAAAAATCTCTGCAACGATCGCATCACGAGCGTT
>NZ_JAHRFC010000011.1:0-132196 GCF_020883015.1 Microcoleus sp. CAWBG640 | reverse complement strand
TGTAGGCGCAGGGGAATAGCAGGATGCCAGACCAGCCTACGAAGACGAAACGATCGCGTTTGAGCCAGTCGTCGAGTACATCAAAGATGCCTCGCTCGTTCTGGGCGCGTCCGACTGCAATTGTCATTGCTGTAAAATCCTCTTGCTTGTTAAAAGGTTAAGGTTTGTCAATTACCCCAACTAAAATTCTTCATATATGAATATTAGGTGGGGATGAAAGGTGGTTCTAATTAAAGTTAACATAACTATACATTATAATTTCATAAAATTTCAACTCGATTGGTAGTTGAATTAAGATTTGGCTTTAACGCTTTTGAATTTTATGACTGCACAAACAACGACTTCGAGCGGACGCATCCTGCGCCAGCAGGTTTTGGGTTCCCGCCGCTTCAGCAATTACTGGTGGGCGACGGTGGTCAGCATTGGAGGGACTGGCTTCCTGCTGTCGAGCATTTCTAGCTACTTGCACGTAAATCTGCTGCCTTTTGCTGACCCGACTCAGCTCATTTTTATCCCCCAGGGCATCGCGATGGGTTTCTACGGTGTCTGTGCTCTGCTGTTGGGGTCTTACCTCTGGCTGACTGTTCTCTGGGATCTTGGTGGCGGGTATAATGAGTTCGATGGCGAAACAGGCAGTATTCGCATCTTTCGCTGGGGTTTTCCAGGCAAAAACCGTAAAGTAGACTTTACCTGCAAAACATCCGATGTTCAATCGGTACGGGTGGACATCAAAGACGGTCTCAGTCCCCGTCGCAGTATTTATCTCAAGCTCAAAGACCGCCGTCAGTTTCCCCTGACTAGAGTCGGACAACCCATATCCTTGTCTAAGGTGGAAAATGAAGCGGCCGAATTGGCTCGATTTTTGAAGGTTCCCTTGGAAGGACTTTAAGAATTTTAGATTTGAGATTTTGGATTTGGGATTGGTAAGTGGGGGGTAGGCACTGACCATCCAGTACCCCTGCAAAACGATAATTTACCTTAAAATCAAACCGCCCAGCCTCCCATCCCCCTTCACCAGGGGGAGGAAACAGAATGTTCCGATTCCTCAGTTTGATGCCAGGGAGTGTCAATTAGCAATTTCTAAGTTTTTGGCCTAATATCTCTAGTTGCCAAGTTTTTAATCAAGTGAAAGTGAAAATGCAAATCCGAATTCAGCAGTGGTTTTTCTCAATTTTAATCATTGGTGCCCTTTTTGTAGGTGGATGTGGTAGTTCCACTCCCGCCAATTCTACTCCCACACCGAATCCGGCATCTGGTGAAAGTATTTCTTTGTCTCCGTCTCCGTCTCCTGCTGTTGTGGCTGCTAGTTCGCAATTTAGTAACTTGCCGCGTTTGGAAGGAAAAGCAACGGTGGTGATGACGGTTAAAGGAGCACCAATTACGATCGAACTTGACGGTACAAATGCTCCGATTACTGCGGGCAATTTTGTGGATTTGGTTCAGAAAGGTGTCTACGATGGGCTGGTATTTCACCGCGTAGTACGGGAACCTCAGCCTTTTGTGGTTCAAGGTGGCGACCCCCAGGGGAAAGATCCTAAATTCCCTTCTCAGCGGTTGGGAACTGGTGGTTTTATTGACCCGAAAACTTCTCAGGAACGATATATTCCTCTGGAAATTAAAGCTAAAGGTGCGAAAAGTCCTACCTACAGCACCACGTTTGAGCAAGCTGGGGTTACTGAGAAACCTGTTTTGGTGCATAGTCGTGGGGCTGTGGCTATGGCTCGATCGAATGCTCCTGATTCGGCTTCTTCGCAGTTTTATTTTACTTTGACGGATGTACCTTTTTTGGACGGTAGCTATGCGGTTTTTGGCTACGTCAAGCAAGGGATGGATGTGGTTGATAAGATTGAGGCTGGCAATCGCATTGACAAAGCTACTGTGACTCAAGGTTTGGAAAATTTTAAGGCTGTTAGTTAGTGGGCATTAGTTAGTAGTTATTCGTCCTTAGTCATGAGTCATTAGACATCTCCTAAAAAGCGAGTCTTGAACAGGCAGGCGGTGTCCTGAGCGTAGTCGAAGGGTCGAAGGGATGCCTGTTCCACAATAATTATGGGAGAGGTCTATTAGTTAGTAGTCAGTATTCATGAGATCGGCAAATAATTTCTGCTGTCTACTTTCTGATTTTTGCCAAAACCCAGCCTTTTATTTATGGATGTTGTTGTTACTGGAATTGGTTTAGTTTCTGCTTTAGGCTCTCTGGAAACTAGCTGGAAAAAACTGTTAGTTGGGGAGTCGGGAATTGAAGAACATCAACCTTTTTTAGAACTTAAACCTCGACCTCTGGGTTTAATCGATTCAAAACCGGCGGATTTAATAACTTTAATGCGACGGGTTTTGGCAGATGCTTTGCAAGATGCTAATTTGACTTTGCCGCTTCCTGATTGTGGAATTGCGATCGGCTCTAGCCGTGGTTTTCAGGCAAATTTGGAGCTGTTGTTAACAGAAGTTAGAAGCACCCCCCCCTACCCGCCCCTTGGGGGGAACTCAGAAGCACCCCCCCCTACCCGCCCCTTGGGGGGAACTCAGAAGCAAGAAGGAAGGGAATTCCCGATTCCCCATGCTGAATTTGTGCATTTTTTGCCTCACATGGGGGCGATCGCGGTGGCGAGAGCAATTGGCTCTACCGGGCCGGTGCTGGCGCCGATGGCGGCTTGTGCTACGGGTATTTGGTCGATCGCCCAAGCTGTTGAGTTAATCCAAACTGGTCTGTGTCAGCGGGCGATCGCAGGTGCCGTGGAAGCGCCCATCACACCCTTAACTCTGACTGGATTTAACCGGATGGGTGCTTTGGCCACAACCGGTTGCTATCCCTTCGATCGAGACCGGGAAGGGTTGGTACTCGGCGAAGGTGGAGCTTTATTTGTATTAGAATCGGCGGATTTGGCAATTGGTCGCGGTGCTCAAATTTACGGCCGAGTTTCGGGTTTTGGCTTGACAAACGATGCGTGTCATGGTAATGCGCCGGAAATTGGAGGAAAAAGTGCGATCGCGGCGGTAAATAAATGTTTGAAACGGAGTAATTTATCAACCTTTGACATCGATTACATTCACGCTCACGGCACTGCAACGGAGTTAAATGACCAACACGAAGCACTTTTAATTCACAAGTTGTTTCCTTTCGGAGTTGCTGTTAGTTCCACTAAAGGGGGGACAGGACATACTTTGGGAGCTTCGGGAGCTTTGGGTATAGCTTTTTCTTTAATGAGTATCAAAGAGCAGATATTGTTACCTTGCGTCGGAATGCGCCAACCGGGATTTGAATTAGATTTTGTGCGCTGTGCCCGATCGACCAAAGTGAGAAATACGGTTGGTTTGAGTTTTGGCTTTGGGGGTCAGAATGCCGCGATCGCTCTGAGTCAGTATAGTTAATTTTTTAATAAAAATTTTTTAAACCAAAAGTTGATATGCAATTAAATTGAAGGAATAAGAGAAGATATAAAAAAGAAACTGTTTAGATTAAACTTCAGGTGGTATTTTCACATGGATTTGGCATCTCATCGATTTATGTCCTACTTTGAACCCGAACAAGCAGCGCACCTGTGCAAAATAGCGATCTTGGAGAATTTTGCCCAGGAAACCCTGGTTTTTGAGGAGGGAGATCCAGCGGATTTCTTATATCTAGTCTTAGAAGGTGAAGTCAAATTTAGCAAACGGATTGACAACAATAAACATCAAACTGTTGCTCTAGCTAAACCGGATGACTTTTTTGGGGAACTCGGAGTTTTAGACGGACAGCCGCGCAGTGCTAGGGCCTTAGCCATTGCAGGCTCAACTTTAGCCAAAATATCTCGCACAGAACTCATAGATACACTTCATTTTAGCAAAGGAACTTCCGTGCTGCAAATTTTTAGCTTTATTGTTCAAAATTTGCGCGACACAACCGATCAGTACGTGAACCAGTTTGTACATAAACAAAAAATGGTTCTGGTGGGAGAAATGGTGAGTACAATTATTCACGATTTCAAAAGTCCTTTTACAGGAATTAAACTCTCAAGTGAAATGCTCAAAGAAATTCACCCGGACGAGGAAACTCAGGAGTGGTGCGACCTGATTCAATTGCAGGTTCAGCGAATGTTGGGAATGGCAGAGGAAGTATTAGAATTTTCTCGTGGAAATTCTGTTTTACATAAAAAATCAATTAATCTCATCCAGACTTTGCACCAATTTGAAAAGTTGAATAGGGTTTATTTTGAAGCGGCAAAAGTAGAGTTGGTAGTACGGGTAACAGAAGTGATAGTGCTGGCTGACGAAAATAAGATTTTGCGCGTTTTGCAAAATTTAGTCGGCAATGCTGTGGAAGCTTTTGGGGGACGAGGGGGTCGTGTAGAGATTACTGTCACAGAAAGTGAGGACTGGGCAGAAATTAGCATTTACGATAATGGACCTGGTATTCCGCGCGCAATTAAGGAAAAATTATTTGAACCTTTTGTGACCTATGGAAAGCGTACTGGTACTGGTTTGGGAACGGCGATTGCTAAGTCGATGATAGATGCTCACAAAGGGGAAATTACCTATGAGTCTGAAGACGATAAAGGAACAACTTTTTACATTCGTTTGCCTAAAAACATAAGTTAAATGATGGGCAAAATCAAGTATAATTGAATTGAGGAATAGCTAAAATTATAATGCCACTTAGTATTCAAACTTTACCCCAAGAAGTGATCGATTTAATTGCCGCAGGCGAGGTAATTGACTCGATGGCTGCTGCGGTGCGAGAATTAGTGGAAAATTCTCTGGATGCTGGCGCAACTCGCATCATTGTTTCTGTCTGGCCCCAACAGTGGCGACTGCAAGTTGCAGATAATGGTACGGGAATGGATTTGGAAAATTTGCAGCAGGCTGCTTCTGCTCATAGTACCAGCAAAATTAGCACTGAAGCAGACCTTTACAAAATTGCTACTTTGGGGTTTCGTGGGGAAGCTTTGCACAGTTTGGCTCAGTTGGGTTCTTTGGAAATCTTGAGCAGAACAAATGATTTGGGATTTGCTGATTTAGATGAAAATCCAGAGGATTTGGCTCTTGAAAATCTCTCTGCGTCCAGGGGGGAAATAGAAAATGCTCGATCGGGCTGGCGGGTAGTTTACGATGGCGCTGGGGAACCTTTGGAGGTGGAAACAATTGCGATCGCTCCAGGGACGGTGGTGACAGTTAGTAACTTGTTTGGGAATTGGCCAGTCCGTCGCGGCTTTTTGGCACCGGCACAGCAAATGCGATCGGTACAATTAATTATTCAGCAAATTGCCCTGTGTCACCCTCAAGTCAATTGGCAGTTGCGACAAGGAAATACGCCTTGTTTTCAGATCACACCGGGCTTGACAGGAAAACAAATTTTACCTCAATTTGTGCGGGGAGTTCGCTTGCATGATTTGCAGTATTTAAAGGTGAATTTGCCCTCTGTTCCCCATAGCAATAAAATAGCAGACTCTTTGGTGAAAACGCAATTAGTTGCGTCAAAAACCGAGTCTAGTTATCCATTACCCATTGCCAATACTTCGCCTACGTGGCCCCTGAACCCTTCGACTTCGCTCAGGGACTATGAAGGGATCGGGCTTAACTCAGTCCTTGGGTTCAGTAAAAATTCCCCATTGACAATTCCCCATTTCCAGTCTTTAGAGTTAGTAATTGGTTTGCCCGATCGCTGTCATCGCAGACGCCCGGATTGGGTGAAGGTGGCGGTGAATCGGCGGGTGGTGCGATCGCCCGAATTGGAGCAAACTATTCTCAGCGCCTTTGCTCGTACTTGTCCGCGCGATCGCTATCCTCTGTGTTTTATTCACCTGCAAATTTCTCCCTCGGAAATTGACTGGAATCGACACCCAGCTAAGGTGGAAATTTATTTGCAAGATCCTAGTTTTTGGCAAGTACAAGTTAGAGCGGCAATTGCTCGTGCTTTGGAGTTGAATGAAGATGTTTTGCCGCAGCAGACTATTCCCGATCGAGTGGAAAAATTGCTCAAAGCATCGGAACAAAAAGGTGCTTATAGTCTGGCTATTTCTAAGGAACAGAAGGATGACGGCGAACAGGTAACAGCTCATCCCATAGAATTGATGGAATTGAGGGCGATCGCTCAAGTTCACCATACTTATATTGTAGCGGAACATCCCAGCGGAATGTGGTTAGTAGAACAACACATCGCTCACGAGCGTGTTTTGTACGAGCAATTATGCGCTGCTTGGCAGTTAAAACCTCTAGAAAAACCCCTAATTTTCAGTCAATTATCGGCGTTGCAAATTGAAAATTTGTCTCGCTTAGGTTTAGAGGTCGAAACTTTTGGCGAACAGCTATGGGCGCTGCGGGAAGTTCCTGCATTGTTGGCCGAGCGAGATGACTGTAGAGATGCTATTTTTGAACTCAGTAAAGTAGCCGATTTGCAAGCAGCTCAAGTTGCTACGGCTTGTCGTAGTGCCCTTCGCAATGGTACTCCTTTAACTCTGGATCAAATGCAAAATTTGTTGAATGAATGGCAACAAACTCGGAATCCTCGCACTTGTCCTCACGGCCGCCCAATCTATTTTGCTTTGGAAGAATCGACTTTGGCTCGGATTTTTCGGCGCAATTGGGTGATTGGCAAGAGTCACGGAATTTAAACTTGGCAATTTTAAAATAAAACATGAAAAATACCGTCACAATTTTTTCTATTTTTTTTAATATAATTTTGATAGGGGTGATTTTTATCTATGCAGGAAAACGGGGATATTTAGGCAGGATGTTGGTGATGGCGAATGCTAATTACCTGGAATTACCCACAGATACACTGAGTTCTCAACCAGGGTGGCTGGATGAGATAAAATATCAAGTTGCTGTGGCTAACCATAGGCAAATTAAAACTTGTTTTTTTGGAGATTCTATAACTTCGATGTTGGGAAATACTCTCGGAAACGATACTTTTAATTGGGCGATGGGCGGGATGAGTGCAATTTCTCAGCTAGAACAGCTTAAGTTTCTCACTGCTGTTAAAGTTAAGTGCGATCGGGCCATCATTGCTCTGGGTACTAATGATGCTATTTACAGAACTATGGATGGGCAATTTGTGAACAATATGAGGCAAATAATCGCGACTGTTAAACAAGATATGGGGGCAAAAAAAGTGGTTTTGCTACTAGCTTTTTATTCAACTGTTGAGGCAAGCCACGATGTGACTGTTGCTGCTCCTATTTCAAGAGTCGATCGCTTTAATCGGTTGATTCGTCAAGTTGCTGTGGTAGAAAAATTATCAATTGACGAAGAAGTTGTGCAGCCGTTATTTGAGGGCAAAGCTTTGAAGGCTAATTTGACATCGGATGGTGTTCATCTCAATGCTGATGGCAAAATCATCTATCGTGAAGCTTTATTAAAAATAGTGGCTGATTTAGATAAAAATCATTAGAGTAGAGCCTTTAAATCAATAATAAAAATGGATTTTCCCAGAGCGCGACAACTATTTCATTTAGAAATTAATCAACCAGATAATTCGATAGATATGGCAAAAGCAGCCCTGTATATAGCTTTAGAAGAATATCCTAACTTAGAGACACAGGAATATCTTAATGCTCTCGACGACATGGCGGATGAAGTTCGCGATCGCCTGCCGGCACAGAATTATCCCCTGCGAATCATTCAAACTATTAACCGTTACTTATACGAGGATTTGAGATTTGCGGGCAATGATGCGGATTATTATGACGCCCGGAATAGTTTTTTGAATCAAGTGATCGATCGCCGTATGGGTATTCCAATCTCTTTGTCTCTGGTTTATTTAGAAGTTGCCAAGCGGATTGATTTTCCGATGGTGGGAATTGGGATGCCAGGACATTTTTTAATTAAGCCAAATTTTGAAGATGCTGGGATTTTTGTTGATGCGTTTAACGGCGGTGAGATCTTATTTACTGAAGATTGTCAAGAGAGAATTTCTCGAATTTATGGTCAAACTATGGAGTTGCAGCCGGCATTTCTCGCCGCAGTCAGTCCCCGGCAATTATTGGCGCGAATGCTGGGAAATCTGAAGGCGATTTATTTGCAACAGCAAGATGCTAGGAGGGTACTCAGGGCGATCGAAGGAATTTTACTGCTATTTCCAGATGCCCTGGGAGAAAGGCGCGATCGCGGAATTCTGTACTATCAACTGGAGCGTTTGGCAGAAGCACGTCACGATTTGGAAGTATACCTAAGAAATGCTCCTAATGCTCCTGATGCTCCTAGAATTCGCCAATTACTCGATATGCTCGATCGGGATATGTGATCCCAAGTTGCACGATCGATCGTCCCTAGATTAAGGTGGATGTGGCTTTCATAGAATTTGTCCTGACAACCCCGTGTTGTCAGACCCGGAGTGTCAAAAGTTTTGCAAAGATATATAATCAATGCAGGAAAATATGTAAGGTGGTGACTTAACATATAAGTGACAAATGGACACCTATCTGATGAGAGGTTAAAATTCCTTGACATCACTGTAAAATCAGAGATTCTTGGGTTAATTCTCAAGTCCATTTTTCAGATTTACACCCACAGAGACGATCGCTCAAAAAAGTATTTTGACGTAAACAGGCAAAAAACCATGAACTTTCAGTTTCAATCAGGTTATCTCGATGCCATGGGCCGGCAGTCAGCTCATTTTACCAATAAAATCTCAAAGTCTTTATCATTAGGTTTGGCACTTTTGTTAGGAACAAGTGCAGTATTGCTAAGCAGCGGTAAGGCTTTGGCATTAGAAACAGTCACAGTCAAATATGGCGCTATTGACGTCACTTTACCCCTAGCCGACTTGCAAAGCTTTACACAAACTGGCAAACCATCTCCTCAACTGCAAAGCGTTCTAAGTCTGGCGAAACAAACTCCTGAATCAGTGCGAGAAATATTAACGCGAGAAGTAGCTTTAGACTCTCAATTAGTAACGCGCCTCGCAAATTCCTACTTCGGGGAAATTGTTTTGAAACAATTGGGAGAAGTAGCTTATGCACCAGCAACTCGCGCTCAAAGTGCTCCGGCTTTGCGGGATGCTTTAGTTGGAGCTTCCAAAGATGGCAAAATATCCTTGATCGAAGTGATGCAAAATTACACTCCTTCGGCTTTGGAAGTAGATGGAAATCAAGCTATGGCTGTCTATCAGCGGGTGATGAAAGATCTGCAAGATTTGCAGGCAATGTATAAAAATTCACCTGCCATGCAAGGCACTGCTGGTCAAGCATTGAATTCGGCGAGACAAATGATTTGTCAGCCCAATTCATCGGGCAATATGAAGTAAAAAAATCCAGTTAGCGGGTAGGGGAAATGGGGAATCGATCGTTGGGAATTGATAGTCTTTTCTCTCGCTCTCCAATGCTCCCCAGTTTCTTCCTTGTTGCTTTTGTTATAATTGCTCGGCTACTCGTTTGAGGCGACGAAGTTGGTCTTTCATGTCTTTCTGGGTCCAAGGGGCTGCAAAGCGATGGAAACCAAATCGAATTAACTGATTGGGAATCTCAAATTCAAAGCGGTTGATCAAAAGTGTGCCTTGGATTTGTGGTTGACATTCCCAGCGATCGCACCCTTGAAAAAATCCATCAAACCCCCAGACAATTAAACCCGGTTCTCGCTCTAAAACTACACTCTCTAAAGTGGGTTGCCAAACTGGAATTTTTATGATAAATAAGCTGCGACTTCCGACAGCAGTATCCCATTCGCCTACAGGCTCGCAGCGGAGTAATGGATTGAGCCACTGGTGCATTAAAGTGCGATCGGCGATACAGCGCTCCACCAAGGTAGCAGCAGCGCGAATTTCAATTGATTGCTCGAAAACTTGACGAATAGACATGAAAACCTGCAAGCTAGAAGCGTATTCTTACAGTTTCTTATCTTCCTTGTCAAATCTGACCTAAACCGGATAAAAAAATGAATGAAACTTGGCAAGAAATCACTCAACCGACATGGACTCCCATGGGGCTTCTGTCCGATCGCATCTTAGCCCAGGGGCAGCCCGCCCCAAATCCGCTGGCAGATGCCGAACGTGGATTAAACAATCTATTTCAGGGTTCAAACATTGAAAATCTCATCTGGGCAGTGGGCATTCTGCTGTTGGGTTTGATCGTAGCCACCCTAGTTTCGTCAGTAATCGGAGGATTACTCAAAAAAACTAACATCGATAACAAAATGGCGGCCTGGGTTACAGGGCGTCCAGACTCCACAGAGTCACCACCAGTCGAAAAATGGGTGGCGACTTCGGTGTTCTGGATCATTTTGATCTTCTTCCTGGTAGCCTTTTTCAACCGACTGAATTTGACTGCTGTCTCGCAACCGCTGAATACTTTTCTCGATCAAATAGCTGCTTTCTTGCCGAAGTTCGCCGGCGCCCTGATTTGGCTGGGGATAGCTTGGGTATTGGCCACTGTTGCCAAATTGGCCGTATCACGGGCGATGCGGGCTTTTGGTTTGGATGAGCGTTTGAATCAGCAAGTGGGTGGAACACCAGGAGAAAGCCCTTTACTGCTGAGCGAAACAGTAGCAAATGCGCTGTATTGGTTTATCTTTCTGCTGTTTTTGCCACTGATTCTGGAATCTCTGCAATTGTCTCAGGCGCTGCTACCGGTTCAGAATTTGCTCAATCAAATTCTGGCTGCTATTCCTAAGATTTTGGAAGCGGTGCTGATTGGGGCTGTGGGCTGGCTGCTGGCTCAGGTGGTGCGGCGGATTGTCACAAATTTGCTGGCTGCTACTGGGGCTGACAGTGTGGGCGCTAGGTTCGGAATTTCGCGGACGAATGGCGGCCAATCGCTGTCGTGGATTGTCGGGACGATCGTCTATGTCTTGATTTTAATTCCAACGGCGATCGCGGCACTCAACGCTTTGGACATTCAGGCGATTTCCCAGCCGGCAATCGCGATGCTCAACACGATTTTGGGCGCCATTCCCAATATTTTTACCGCAGCCATCATTTTAGTGGTTGCTTACATTTTGGGACGCTGGATTAGCGATTTGGTGATTAATATCCTGACGGGGATTGGCTTTAATAATGTCTTTTCTTGGTTGGGTGTGCCAGCGAAGCCACCATTGTCCATCGCTCAGAACCAGCTAGATCCCGATGCAACGGTACTCCAGGCGGAACCAGAAATTCCATCCCGTACTCCTTCGGAGTTGGTGGGGATTGTGGTGCAAGTAGGTATTATCCTGTTTGCTGTGGTGGCTGCTACTGATGTGCTGCGCATTCCGGCACTAACGGCGATTGTCAGCGGTATTGTGCTGGTAGCTGGTCGGGTTTTGTCTGGTTTGGTCGTATTTGCGATCGGCTTATACTTAGCGAATCTGGCCTTTAGTTTGATTGCCAGTTCTGGCACTCGCCAAGCCCGGTTGTTGGGCCAAACGGCTCGGATCGCGATTATTGCCTTTGTGTTGGCCTTGGCGCTGCAACAGATGGGCATTGCTAGCGATATTGTGAATTTGGCCTTTGGGCTGCTGCTAGGGGCGATCGCCGTAGGGATTGCTCTGGCATTTGGTTTGGGGGGGCGCGATATTGCCTCCGAGCAAATTCGCGAATGGTTAGCGGCTTTTAAACAAGATAAAACGCCGCGTTCATAACAAAAAAAATGGCGTTTGTCAAGTGCAAACGCCATTTTTTTTGTCTGTATCACTCCCGAACAGCAACTATAACAGTCACCAAGGCGCTTGGGCGGTTGCTACATAACAAAGTCAACAGTCAAAATTCCAGCGGGTAGCTTTCCCCAGATTTGGTATTACCCACGACTCAACGGAACTTGATACTAGACATCGATTTGTAATAAAATGCAACAAAAGCTTTGATAAACAATGCAAATAATGTCCTATACGCGCTGGAGATTTTCAGCTTTGAACCATGTCACCCTATGTATCGCAAGCGGTTTTACTTGTAGACGGCTATAACATGATTGGGCTTTGGCCTAAACTCCGAGAGAGGCGCGATCGCGACGAACTCGAAACAGCTCGCCGCGAGTTAATTGAAGTTTTAGTTAACTACAGCGCTGTTCAAGATTTTGAGGCTCGACTGGTGTTTGATGCTCACTATCGACATACTCCCAGCGTCAAAGAAATTATTACAAAACATTTATCTGTGCACTACACTGACTTCGGTCAGACAGCAGATACTTATATTGAAAAATCTTGTGCTAGTTTGCGTTATGAATTGCGATCGCGATCGGGAAAAGGTCGCATGATTGTCGCCACATCAGACCGAGCGCAGCAATTGACCGTCGTCGGCTACGGTGCCGAATGGATGTCTGCTGAGCAACTTGCAGCCGACATCGAATCCACAGCCCGCCGCTGCGAGCGCCTGCACAAATCTCGCAAACAAACTTCTAGTCGCTTTCTCGCCAGTTCTCTCGATCCAGAATCCCAACAGCGGCTGGCTAAACTGAGAATGGGATTGCCCTAACTCCTGAAACCCCCTTTCTGTATGACTTAAAAAAAAGTTTGTCAAAGGCCTTGCCAAATTCAGGATGTTGGTATTACTATTAGTAAATGTGGCAAGCAAAAAGCACCAATCCTCGGTAGCTCAGTGGCAGAGCGGTCGGCTGTTAACCGATTGGTCGTAGGTTCAAATCCTACCCGGGGAGTTACTAAAAGTCTGAAGTTAGAGTTTTCTAGCTTCAGATTTTTTATGTTTGTTGCGCTGGCGAAATAAAATTCCGATTCAGCGGCTACCAATAACCTGGAACTCATAACCAGCGACGTTCGTGAGTCTGTTGCACAAGAATGGTTATACAGGATTATTTAGAGTGCAGAAATGCAATCATATAATATCGCAGATGGGGTATAATACCTTGTCTAACCTAAAAATACCCCAGGTCGCTCAGAGAGCATCTCAGTTTTGCAAAAAGCATTTTTTTTATTCGTCGGAGCGTCCCCGCACAGCGAAGGTTGCAGAACGAAGCGAGCGGGGACGCTCGCACTATAAAACCAAAACTGAGATGCTCCCGATCGCTCATATCTGTCAACCCATTCTTACTCCTCATCGGAATCTTCTTTCGTGAATCTAGTTTTTTCCCCAGCCGTTTATTTAGGGTCAGGTGCGTCCTAAGCGAGAGATTTTAATTGCTTCAACTATTTGGCTGAGGCACTATACAAATACTAAATATAACGCACCATGCCGAATACTAAACATCGCGTTCTGTGCGTATCCATTTGGTTTGCCGCTTCAGGATAAAACCCAGATACAAAGGGATTTTCCAGAGGATATAAAAAGGCACGGATAATAGCGTGGAACCGGAAATGTCGGCACGCCCGAATTTTGCCCAAGCGCCGACAATTGAAATTAAAATCAGCAATCCTTGTATTGCTAACAAGATGGCTGGAAGTGGGGATGTTCCCAAGGTTGTTGCTAGTAATGAGGCTGCAAAAGCTGCTAGCCAAAGGGCGACTAAAAGAGACAGGGGAGGGACTGATAAGTCGAGGGCGATCGCCAATAAGTCAAATCGTTTTTGCTGGACAGACGCTGTTGTCAGGCGGGGAGTTTGGGTTAGCAATGTTTGTATGTGTCCGTGTTCCCATCTGGTTCTTTGGCTTTTAGCGGCTTCCTGTTGTTGTGGTAAACACCCGGTGACTCTGGCTTCGGGGCAGAATACGGTGGGAGATCCGGCGATCGCCAAATCGAGACTCATTTGCATATCTTCGACAATATTGCTGCTGGCTAGGGAAACCGATTGAATTATCGACCAGGGAAAAGCCATGCCAGTTCCTGTTAGTAATGATGGGAATCCTAACTGTTTTAATCCGCTTGGTCTGACTAAGTTTTTGACTAGAAATGCTAAGGCAGAAATGGAATCTTTGGGAGTAGGATTTGGCGGCTGTTCCATGAGATAAGTTGCTTGGACTGGCCGTTGGGAAGCAACTGCAACTCTGGCTAATGTCTCTAAGGCGTCTGGTTGACAGATACAGTCTGCGTCCACCATGATTACTACTTCTGGGGGGTCGGAGGCGATCGCAACTAAGCCGAAATCTAGGGCGTATCCTTTGCCTTTGCGTTCCGTGTCTTGGCGTTCTAGCGCCGTTGCACCACATTTGCGGGCGATATTTGCTGTGGAGTCGGTACAGTTGTCTGCAATCACTAATAGGCGATCGTCCGGTGTTAATTGTGGCAATATTGTGGATATCGTGGCTGCAATGCCTGCTGCTTCGTTGTAAGCTGGAATTAAAACGGCTACTTTCGGACGGGGAGATTTAGTATCTGCGGTGGATTGGCTAGCTGAAAATAAAGAGGCTGTGCATTCTAGAAATAGAACTGCAACGGGAATGAGCAGAATTAGGGCGATCGCCCATAACAGGATATCAATAAATAGGAACACTAGCTGACTATTTTCCACGCTCTAGTACCTTATTTTAATTTGGCCAATCCTAGTCTAACCTAAAATTCACATACCGAGAAGCCCGACTTCTTAAAAAAGTCGGGCTTCTCGATTTCTAGGTTTTCTGTTGTTAAAATCACAACTCACTGAGTATTTCGGATCATGTTAGGCTGCATCACGGATGCTAACACCCTCATAATTTTTATTAGTTAATGATGCCAATGGCATCAATTCTCTCACAGATCTTGACACCGATCGCAAATAATGTACCTCCGATTCCAGACAATCAAGGGGAGCCAAACTATTCACTAATTCATGAAATTCATCAGCGCTAATTCCCGATTTTTGCAACACTTCTGCATCGACTCTGCCGTAAATTCCTTGCAGCAGTAGTTCGATAATCTCGCTATAGCTATAGATGTCACTTCCGTAACATTGCAATTTCTTCGGATTAATTCCCCACTGCAAGATTTTCAATAAATCTGGAGCAGAACTCCAGGCAAAAGAGGAAGCAATTACTTCTTTTTCTGCCGCTACCAGAACTTCTTTAATTTGTGATTCTGGGAAATCCGAAGCGTTGATAAAACTTTCCAAGTGAGACACTTGTCTATCAAACACCCGGAAAGAAAAAGGAGCCAACTCTGCACTCACGATATCGCCCGAATCGTCAACAATTCTAAAAGGGTCTTCCAGAACATTAATTAAGAGGTGAATGTCTGTAGGTTGGCTCCAGTCAAATTGTCCCATAAAAAATGGTTCTTCATAGCCTGGTAAAAGTCCTTGAAAATAAATCGGCAGATTTTTACCTGACTCAACAATTTTATAGAGAGCTACTTCCAAAGTTTCTGTGGGCCATCCGAGATTTCGCACCGTCAGAAATTTCAGTTTTCCGGGAACGGATAAAACCAGTGAGTTCAGCAATAAATGGACTGCTTCCAGAACATTTTGAGCGGTGACGTAGCGGTGGGGAGCGTGAACGTTGACAATTTTTCCTTGCTCTACTTTCTTGGACATTTGTTCGCAGAACAAGCTGTTTTCCAGCATATGAGTAAAGCGAACCATCCCGTAGGTGACTTGTCCTGACTTAGCTGCTCTAGCAAATTGCCATTCAGCAAATTTTTTAGAAGCTGCGTAAACTTCCGTAGTAAAATACCGAGATGCTTTTCCCGTGGAAGAAAAAATGCACTGTTCCACACCGTATTCTTCCGAGAGTTCGATGACGTGCTTGGTTCCTAAAATACTGGTTGTCACTGTTTCTCGGATTTGAATTTCAGCTAGCCCTGGGGAGCGTTGAGCTGCTAGGTGAAAAACAATTTCTGGCTTGTGGACTTCAAATATCTGTTTAAGGGCTCCAAAGTTGCGAATGTCGGTAGCATAGAAGGTAACAGCACCTTCTTGTTGACAAAGGGAAAGAGTTTCTAAGGGGTTTTGACATCGGGCTTTGTCTACGCAAATGATTTGATTTGCACCTAAATACAGCAGTTTTTCGATTAAGTAATTGCCGACGCATCCTTCGCCACCGGTGACGAGGATGGTTTTTCCTTGGATTTTGTTGCTGACTGCGGTGGCGTACAGGTGTACTTCGCGATCGCGCACGTCCTCAAAAGGTTCGCTTTCTAATTGTCCGTCTGCTTTGTAGGCCGAGATTAACTGTGCGGTCAAAGTTTGTAAAGCAGCTATAGTTTCAGGAGCTTGCGGTTCCAAGGAGCCTGGGGGAACTAACTTTTGGATGCGATCGATTATTTCTGCTTTACTTGGACATTCCAATACTTCTGAGGGGTTAGATGCACTCTTCACTTGTTTGGCTCCTTTGATTTTTCAAAATATACTCGTTCTAACTAACACTGGTTTAACAGCCCAAATAACTCGGACTAAAAATACCTGTTTTTTTTTATCCACTGGTTAATAGAACTCCCTAAAAACCTGCTGCGACACAGATTATTCTATTCATCCTGTTTGTAGCTTGACTAAGGGTTTTGGTTGACTGGTTAATTTGGGCATATTCTAAATTTAAAGTTTTTATCAAAAAATATTATTATTACAATTGCCACTATTGTAAACTGAACTTCCTAGGTCTTGGCAATAGTCACAACACATCTTTATCATTTCTTTGCAATCATCTCAGGGTTTTTCCCTATTTTTAAAGTTTATGTAAAGCACGGTGTTTGTTAAAGAAATTTAATATTAAATTTCTTTAACATTTAGTAAAAAAAGGGTAAAGTCCCATATACTCTTACCCTTCTGAGATGTGCTGCTACTTAGCACGAACGCCGCGTTCTTTTTTGCTACCTTTAAAGCCACGAGCATCCGCAGCATCATAGCCTCCTGTCCGCAAGCGACGGTCTAAATCGGTCGCTTCAGGAGAAGCTTTATTTGCTTCTTCTATCGTCACTCTGCCCTCAATTACAAGGTTATAAAGAGCCTGATTGATAATCTGCATTCCTTCATAAGTATCAGTTTCCATCAACCGGAAAGCCTCGTCATCAGCACCTTTCATTAAGTAATCGTGCATAGCAGGGGTATTCACCAAAATGTCGTGAACTGCGACGCGACGATTGTCAACGGTTGGTAACAAAAGTTGAGCAATTACTGCTACCAACGAGTCGCAGATTTGAATCCGCATGGCCTGCTGTTCTTCTGGGGGATACATATTCAACAAGCGGTTGATAGCGTTAATGGCGCTGCGAGTGTGGAGAGTACCCAAGACTAAGTGACCTGTTTGAGCTGCTTGCAAAGCTGTATTGATGGTAATACGATCGCGCATTTCCCCAATCAGAATCACATCTGGATCTTCCCGCAACACAGCCCGCAACGCCTGCTGAAACTCGTGGGTGTGCAAGCCCACTTCCCGCTGGCTGACTAAACATTTCTTGGAAGGGTGAATGAATTCGATCGGGTCTTCAATGGTAACTACGTGTTTTTGCTCCATCTGGTTCAGGTGGTCGATCATCGCAGCCACGGTGGTCGATTTTCCCGAACCGGTCGGTCCGGTAACTAATATTAACCCTTGCGATCGCAGGATAATGCTTTTGAGAACTTCTGGCAATCTCATCGCGTCGATACTCGGTATTTGCAGATCGATCAAACGCAATACTATAGCACCGCCACTGAGGGAATCAAAACAGTTTACCCGACACCGCACAAAACCAGGATAGAAAATTGCTGCATCTAATTCTTTGCTATCTGCGAACTGTTTGCGCTGTTGGGGAGAAAGAATTTCTGCTAAGTAATGTTCAAAAATTTCTGGAGTTACTTTGACGTGGCTCATAGCTACTTGCATCGTGCCCCGAATCCGAAATCTTGGCACTTGACCGACTCGAATGTGAATGTCGGAAGCCCCAGCGGCATGGGCATCTCTGACCATTTGCTCGATCGTACTGAGGGGAACTTCTGGCTGTCGCGGGACTGCCGCAGCCGGAGGCGCAGGAGGGGCTGCTAAGGGCGGTGGCGGTGGCGGTGTGCGGCGTGCTTGAACCTCTGGTCTAACGGGTGTAGGATTATCTAATGGGTTCATTTTTTGGTCTCCATTGAATGTAGATTTTTTGCTAAAAAATGGCTGACTTCTAATCTAATCGCTAATATCTAATTCGCTGCTAAGTTATTAGAAGATTTTACAATTAGCTTTTGAGGACTTGGCGAGATTCCTCAGTGACTAGACCGGGCTCAAAAAGTTGGTCAGTCAAGAGGCTAAATCCGATCTTCTTGCTAGTTTGAGTGCGATTGATTAACCATTCCTCACCCTTGAAAGTGCTATGAACATCGGTCTAAAAATTGCCAACTGGCTCGAAAGTCGCGCTGCAACACCGTCTTACGGTGCTTGGGTGCTGATCGGGTTGACTGTTTTCTTTTTTGGCTCTGCTACTAATACAATGGCTGGGTGGCTTTACGTACTCAGCGGTGGGAGTTTGGCGCTGTTGGGAATTGCGGCTTTTTTATCTACGAGATCGCTCCGTGCTTTGGAAGTCCGCCGTCGCGCGATCGAACCTGTGAGTGTGGGCGATAAAATTACGATCGAACTTGAAATCGAAAATTGCTCCGACCAACCTCAAACCCTGTTGCAAGTCATAGATGTCTTGCCCTTTGTACTCACAGAGCCCGTAGTTCGCCCCCTTGAGGCGATCGCACCCAAAAGTATTTACAGGGATACATACTATGTGGAAGCGCAGCAGCGGGGTGTCTATCGCTGGTTAGAGGTGCACTTGAGGACAGCAGCACCTTTGGGGTTGTTTTGGTGTCGGCGCAGTCGCCCGGTTCCGGCGAAGGCGGTGGTTTATCCCCAGGTTTTACCCTTGAGCACTTGTCCTTTGATCGATCGCATCGGTCAAGAAGATAGTCCGCAATTGTACGATCGTAGCCGATCGCAAAATGCTACAGAAGGACTCACCCGTAACCTCAGACCCTACCGACACGGAGACCCCACCAGACTGATTCATTGGCGCACCAGCGCCCGCCACGGGGAATTGCGGGTGCGGGAGTTGGAAGTTGCAGCCGGTGGTCAAGAAATTATGATTGCTCTCGACAGCGGTGCCACCTGGGAACCAAAGGAATTTGAACGAGCCGTGACAGTCGCTGCGTCCCTTTACTTCTATGCTAGCAAGCGCTTGTTAAACGTCAAACTTTGGACAACCGGAACTGGAATCGTATCGGGGAACCGGGTAGTTTTGGAAACTTTAGCAGCAGTTAATGCAGCGGAAGATGTTGTGCAAAACAGACCTAAACTGCCGCTAATTTGGCTGACTCAAAATTCTGCAAGTTTAAGCACTCTTACCCAAGGTAGTCGTTGGGTACTCTGGCCCAGACCTAGTACGGAAATCGGCGAAAAAATATTAGTAAAAAATGATTTTCCTGGTCTCGAAATTCGGTCCGATCGACCTTTACAAATCCAGTTACAATCACCTTTAGAAAGAGCGATGAATTAGTGAACAAACCTGACGGTCAACTGAGTACATTTAGACCGCAGGCTTCTTTTTCCTTTTTTGCAAAGGCTTTTTTGAGTGACGGAGTTCCCCCGCCACTTTCGTAACTCAGACCAATTTTTCTAATAAGTTTCGCTGAATTTTCATCTCGATCCAAAGATGCTCCGCACTGACAGGAATGCCATCTTTCCGACAACTCTTTCGGTACTTTATTGAGGCAATTCCAGCAATACTGAGAGGTTCCCTTCGGAGCAACAAATAAAACACTCTTACCCAACTTCCAAGCAACATACCTGAGAACATTGGCAAATTGACCGTGAGCAGCATCAAGCATTGATTTATTCAGGCTACTTTTAGCCGATTGACCGTTTGGCAAATAAACCAAGTTATTGCCACTGTCAATATCAGTTTTAGACTTGGCGCGTCTGGTCAGATTCTTTAGGTTCAAATCTTCAACAACTAAAACATCACACTTGCTGTATAACTCCTGTGCCGTTTTAAATTGAAAATCCAATCTAGCTCTAGCTACGAACTGATGGAGCCTAGAAATCTTACTAGGGACTTCCCGGCTGGTAGTTAATCCTCATCCGGCATCTCTTCGGGTACCTCTTCGGGTACCTCTTCCGGTACTTTATCCACCCTGACTCGCCGGATCGGCAGATTCGCAATCAAGGATGTCGCCCGCTGGTCGCTGGCTAGGGAAAACTCTGACTCGCTAGTATCAATTTCCACATAACGCGACACCACCTCTAAAATTTCTCGGCGCATCGCCTCAACCATTTCGGGACTGAGTTCTGAGCGATCGTGCGCTAGAACCAGTTTCAGGCGGCGTTTGACCTCATCGCGGCTGTTATCAGACGTGCGCGGGAAAAGTCGTTCGAGGAGTGTATATATCATGATTGGTACTCATTTGTCAAGGGTTATACCTAGAAAAAGTGAACTTTGGGAACATCTAGACGATGGTGTTAGATTTAGTCCCTATGGATGAAAGTCGATCGCCCCTAGGGGCCGCAGATTAAATAATTTTAGTATTGAAGAATTTGCGGAGGCGACTAAAAAAGGTTTCGGGACGAGGATTGAGATCGAGAAAATCGACTTTTTCCCCTTCCAAGCGACGAGCAATATTGTCAAAAGCGGTTCCAGCCAAAGAAGCTGTTTCGGACAAAACTAATGGTTCTCCTCGGTTGGTGGAAACAATGACGCGCTCATCGTCAGGGACTACGCCCAGCAGCGGAATGGCGAGGATTTCCCGCACGTCTTGCACCGACATCATATCATTGGCGAGTACCATTGCCGGTCTGATCCGGTTGACGATCAGGTTGATTTTCTTGACATTATTAGCTTCCAGCAAACCGATAACTCGATCGGCATCTCTGACAGCAGCGATTTCTGGAGTAGTCACAATCACACCTTCAGTAGCCGGGGCGATCGCATTTTGAAAACCCTGTTCAATGCCCGCAGGAGAATCAATTAAAATATAATCATATTTTGTCCCCAACATCCCCACAAGTTGCTTCATTTGCTCGGCACTAATGGCATCTTTCATGCGAGTTTGGGCCGCCGGCAACAATACCAAACGTGGCTGACGCTTATCTTTCACCAAAGCTTGCTCTAAGCGACACTCTCCAGCCAGCACTTCCAGTGCAGTATAAACAATGCGATTTTCTAAGCCCAGCAGCAAGTCTAAGTTTCTGAGGCCAAAATCGGCATCAATCACCGCAACGCTGCGCCCCCGCTTAGCTAAAGCCATACCAAGATTAGCAGTGGAGGTGGTTTTACCAACTCCGCCTTTCCCTGATGTAACAACAATAATGCGAGCCATAAGCGATTTTAGATTTGAGATTTATAGACTGGGCGTTAGGTATGGGGCATGGGGCATGGAGCATGGCGCATTGGTAACAAATAACCAATAACAACCAACCAATAACAACTAACCAATTAAAAGAGATTTGTCAAAATCAGAAGCTCTGCCAATCCTAATCCCTTTATCTGTCACATAGGCGACTTCCGGGAAAAACTGAGCCGGCGAAGCTTCTGGACCTCTGGCAACATACTTAGCAATCCTAATCACCATCGGTTCCATCTGCAAGGTCATAATCACACTTTTGGTATTGCCGCCAGCACCAGCATGAACAATCCCCCGCAAACGCCCCCAAACTAGGATATCGCCCCCAGCGATGACTGAACCACCTGGATTCACATCTCCCAAAAGTACGACGGTACCCGGATGGCGAATTTCTACGCCCGATCGCACCGTCATCTGCAAATATAAAGGTTCCGCCAGGGATTGCGGTTTGTCCGTGGGGGCTTTACTCAGGGATGAAACAGGAGGCTGCTGTTCTACACAATACCCGACAGTGGCGGCGGCAACCGCAGTTTGACGGCGGCTAGTGTGGACTCGTTTGAGTTGAAGTTCTACTTCCGATAGGGCTTCGGCGATTTCTTGCAGTTGGCGAATATCCAAAAGTCGATCGCTCGCCATCAATTGTACTTCGGCATTCGCCTGCCAAAAGCGTTCTCCTGCATTCAGCCTCACCTTTAACTGTTGCCAAATTTCAGTCCAACTAGAGGCGGAGACGGTGGGTGTTTCACTGGTGTTAGTTTCTGAGGGTAACAGCAGCAGTAGCTGTCCATCTTCAGTTTTCAGACGGACTTGCATATCGAGGCTGACTTCAGGTGTCCCTTGAGAGTCGGGGGCGGAAGTGGCTCCGGGAAAGGCATCGGGTATCATGGGAACGGGTCTGAGTTCGGGTAGGGACAAGTTACGATCAATCTTAGCTCGATCGGTCATTAGTCATTAGTTAAAGGTACGGGTTATGTTGTCAAGTCTTGGGAGGCGGCGCTTTGGGCGTTTTATAACAGTGATTCTTTTGCTCAAGGGTGCTTGTTAGCTGTGAATTTGGGTGATGATGCTGATACGACTGGTGCGGTTTACGGACAGTTGGCTGGGGCTTTTTATGGTGAAGGTGGCCTCCCGGAAAAATGGCGATCGCAATTAGTCCATCGTAATTTAATTGCAGATTTTGGCGATCGGCTTTTGACCCCTTAGCCATCTGAGCGATCGTTAAGCGGCGATTGCCCCTATACAAAATGATATCATTAGGACTTGCGTCATTTGAGACTGCCGATCGCACTTAGAATTCTCCACCCATCTCAACAACATCTACAATGCAATTCCTCGAACTCGTCCTCAAAAACTTCGGTCCCTATGCAGGCACTCAAACCATCAATCTCCGCCCCGAAAAAGACGGTAATCCATGCCCCATAGTCCTATTTGGGGGCATGAATGGCGGTGGCAAAACTACCCTCATGGATGCAATTCGCCTCGCCCTCTACGGCGGCAGAGCTCAATGTTCCACCAGAGGCAATTTAAGCTACAGCGACTTCCTCAATCAATCAGTCAATCGCCACACTCCACCCTTAGACGATACCAGGGTTGAATTAATATTTGAACAAATTCAAGATGACAAATTAACCAAATTTAAAATAGTTAGATACTGGAAAAAAACCGATACAAAAGACAACCTAAGTATTCTCATATATAGCGAATTTGTTACCGATTGGTGGGCAGACAAAGCCCTGAGCAACACCTGGGATGAATACATCGAAACCATGCTACCAGTCGGCATATCTAACCTGTTTCTTTTTGATGGCGAACAAGTAAAAGAACTAGCGGAACTCGAAACTCCACCAGAATTTGTAGTGGGCGCAATTAAATCTCTTTTAGGTTTAGAATTAGCCGAACGCCTCGCCGTTGACTTAGAAATATTAGCCAGCCGCAAACGTAAAGAAATGTCCGGCAAAAAAGACTTGGCAGCTTTAGAACAAATTGAAGAAAAATTAAATAAAATTACTGATAAAAAGACCGATGCCGAGCAAGATGCAGCTAACTTAAAAAACAAGTTAGAGCAAGCTCAAAAAAATCAGCAACAAGCATCAGATAAGTTTATTTACGAAGGTGGGAAAATCGCAGCCGATCGCAGCCAACTAGACAGACAACTAAACGACTACAGAGCTGCTGCTGAAAAATCCCGTGAAGCGATGATTGAACTAGCATCAAATACCCTCCCCTTAGCCCTAATTTCCCCCCTACTCAGCCAAGCCAAAACCCAAGCAGAAACAGAAGCCAGCCAGCAGCGAGCCAAAATTGCCCAAAATATTATCAAAGAAAAAAGCGATCGTCTCCTCAACTACATCGCTGAAATTTCATTGAACCCCGAACAACTAGACAAAATACAAGACTTCATCCACCAAGAAAATAGACAACTAGAACAGCAAATTGGCTCCGATACCCCGCCCTGGTTAGCTGCGGATGATGACAACATCCAGCAACTAGAAAATATCCTCAACTACCAAATCCAATTCCAGCAAACCACAGCCACTGAAACAATAGAAAAAATCCAAAATATCGAAACAGAAATCGACTTTACAGACAGACAATTAGCCACCGCAGCTTCTCCCGAAGCCTACAAACAACTAGAAATAGAGGTAAAAAACACGCAACAAGCAGTGGCTAATGCAGCCGCCGACTTGGAATCGGTTAACCGCTACATCGAAGAATTAGACAGGGAATTAACCCAAGCCAAAAAAGAATTAGAAAACTACAGCAGCGAATACATCACCATCAGAAACAGCCAACACATCATCGCATCCATCGCCAAAGCCCAAGCCACCCTCAAACAATTCAAAGAAAAACTCACCCTCAAAAAGCTCAATAAACTCGAAGTAGAAATCACCGAATGTTTCCGTTACCTGCTGCACAAAACCGACTTGGTACATAGAGTAGCCATAGATACCCAAACCTTTAGCCTTTCCATCTACGACACCGAAGGGAAACAAGTACCGAAACACCGACTGTCAGCAGGAGAAAAACAACTGCTGGCGATCGCCTTTTTGTGGGGATTAGCCAGGGTATCCGGGAGACAATTACCAGTCGCCATCGACACTCCCCTAGGCCGCCTCGACTCCTCCCATCGCAACAACCTAGTCGAACGCTATTTCCCCTCAGCCAGCCACCAAGTCATCCTACTATCAACAGATACAGAAATTGGCAAAACAGAATATGATAAGCTGCAAGAATTAGAGGCGATCGCCCACAGCTACATCCTTAAATATGATTCCGCCAAACGCCAAACCACCGTCGAAACTGGTTACTTTTGGACATAAAAATTCGCCCTAAAAAATAGACGCAACCCCTTGACTTTGCCCTGGGGTTGCGGTACTATATATAGGATAATGGGATGGTTGCGAAAATTTTATTTTTTCCACCATCCCATTATGTAGGATTTATCCTTATATAATCACAATAGCAGAAAACCCTGTATATATCAACCTAGCGCCGTGTAAAAAAATGTAAATTTTGTGGTGAATTTTGTTCGTGAATTTTGGTTGACAACCTGAGTTTTGAAAGGGAGCATCCCGACTTTGCATAGGCGAAGCATGACCGCAGACAATTTATTAGTGATAACCAGAGATTTACAGCGGTCATGCTTCGCCTACGAAGATATTTGCACTCATTGAGATGCACCCTTTTGAAAAGCCTATCTAGAGGCTGTGCCGGCTCAATATTAACAATCATACAACAGATCAAAAAATCATCAACCTATGGAACCACCAGTCGATCGCATCCGCCTCTCCCAAACAGGGAAAGACCAACTATCAAAACTGAAACGAGCAACCAAAATTGACCAGTGGAACATCCTATGTCGGTGGGGTTTTTGCCGATCGCTAGCCGAGCCGAGCATCCCATCTCCCGTACCGATTCCTAGCGACAGCAATGTCGAATTAAGTTGGGATGTTTTTGGTGGCGACATGGCTGATATCTTGATAATTGCTCTGAAGCAGCGCTGTCACAATGACAACTTAGGTACAGAAAAAGATACTCTCGCTAAACAGTTTCGCCTCCACTTGCACCGTGGGATCGGTTATTTAGCTGGCGATCCGAATATTAAAAAAATAGAAAATTTAATTACGATCGCCCTATCGCCAGAAAAATTAAGAAATTAACTGATTGTAGACTGTGGAGAGACTTCTGACTTCAACAGCGGGAAAAAATGACCTACTGGACCTTGACCTTCTCCAATATCTAAAGCATATTGGAGAGCATGGGTCACATAATGTTTAGCGAAGGTAACTGCTGTGAATAAATCTTTGCCTAATGCTAGATTGGCGGCGATCGCAGCACTTAAAGTACATCCTGTCCCGTGAGTATTCTGAGTATCAACAGTCTCGGCCTTTAAAACCTCGGAGCCCCTACCATCAAACCAAACATCAACTCCCCGTAACTCCCCTTTCATCCCCCCACCTTTCACCAACACCGCCTTCGCCCCTAAACTATGAATTTTCTGGGCCGCCGATCGCATATCATCCACAGAATTAATCTCTAAATTGCTCAAAATAGTCGCCTCAAACCGATTGGGAGTCACCACAGCAGCCATGGGAATCAAAATATTTTGCAAATAGGCGATCGCCTCATCGTCAATCAATCGATCGCCCGATCGGGATACCATTACCGGATCGACAACCAAATTCTGGATCTGAAAACTCTCCACCTCGGAAGCTACCGCCGCCATAATTTCGCGGTTTAACAGCATCCCAGTCTTCACAGCATCCACCCCAATATCCCCAACCACCGCCTGAATTTGAGCGATGACAGCCTCAGCAGACAAAGCATCCACCCGCGTCACCCCCAACGTATTTTGAGCAGTAACGCAAGTCAAAGCACTCGTACCGTGCACGCAATGAAAGGCAAAAGTCCGCAAATCCGCCTGAATCCCAGCCCCACCGCCACTATCAGAACCTGCGATCGTCAAAGCTACAGGAATCCGAGATTTTTCACTTACCATGATTTATTTGACTCCTACTGGGAAAAATTTATCGCTCGTATCGACAACCAGCTTTGAAAATCCCTGAACATACCTAATGTTTTCGCCCAGGAAAGCAAACCCACAAAAATTAGCTGACAACACTAGCCAATCCCCGTTTAAATTTCTCCTAACAATTCTCGGATAGTAGTTACTAATAATTTCATTTTAACTGGTTTAGACAAATATTCATTAGCACCAGCAGCCAAACATCTCTCGCGATCGCCTACCAGTGCTAGGGCTGTGAGTGCCACAATAGGAACTCTATCTAATTTTGGTTCTTTACGCAAGGTTAAGATAGCTTCAAAACCATCCATAATTGGCATTTGAATATCCATGAGAATTAAGTCAAGAGTGGCTGTGGTAGCAATTTCGATCGCTTCCTTACCATTATTGGCGATAATAATTTCATAGCCAAAAGCACTCAGATACGAACAAAAAGTTTCAATATTTGCTTCATTATCCTCTGCCAATAAAATGACAGCTTTTGTCCCATGAACATCAGAAATAGTATTTGTTTTTTCCATATCTAGCATCTCCTTAATTAATTTACTCATCACGATTGTATCAGTTTGTCTATTTGCTAGGTGACTTTGGTAGATTATTTTGAGTCAGGCTCTAAACAGGAGTATGTTAGATTTATCTTCCAGGCTTATCGATCGGCAACAATCACCTGATTGCGTCCAGCAGCCTTGGCTCGATACAGCGCAGCATCCGCAGCCTGAATCACCGCAAAACCAGTCTTACCTCGATCGGGGTAGGAGGCTACTCCCAACGAAGCGGTTATAGATGTCATCTTTTTTCCTTGATAATTGAGTTGTAATTTTTCGATCGCCTTTCTGATTTCTTCGGCTTTTTGATAAGTCCCTTCCAGAGAAGCTTCTGGCAAAATTATGGTCATTTCTTCACCACCATAGCGACAAGCAACATCGGAAGCTCTAATCATATTATTTAGCAGTTTACCGATTTCTTTCAACACTAAATCTCCTGCATCATGACCCAAGGTGTTATTAAATTCCCTGAAGCGATCGAGATCGAGCATGATCATACCCACACTATATTGATTGCGGTCTGCTCTAGGGATTTCTTTAGTGAGAAATTCTTCCAGATAGCGGCGATTGAACAAGCCTGTTAGAGCATCGCGGATGCTTTGATTGACTAATTTTTCTCTAAGGGTAATATTGGCGATCGCCAATCCCAACTGTTCTGCTACTCTCCGTGCTAATAGTTGCCTATTTTCAGTCATTTGATGTGGTTTTGAAGCACACAAATACAGTAACCCTATGGTCTCCCCTTGGGCAATCATCGGCATACAAAGAGACTCTACAGGGGGATGTTGGTGGTCAATATGGTTGCAGAATAGATCGTGTCGCTCGTCACCAATCCAATGCAGTCTCCCCCGTCGCAGAGCCCAACAATCCTTGGGAACAAATATGGTTTCAGAATACAGCGGATTCCCCCAGGATGTTACCATTTCTAACAGATCCCGCGAGTTGGTCATCATAAAAATAGCCCCACCACTTTCAGGAAATAAGGGTTGGGATAGGGTGCCGATTGTAGCGCAAGCTTCCGCCACTGTTAAACAAGATTGTAAGTAATCGCCAATCCCATTGAGCAGAAACATCTCAGCATTTCTTTGCTTGAGTTCGGCAACTCGTTCTTGCAATTCTTGATTAACTCTTTGAAGAGTTTCTTCTGCAAGTTTGCGATCGGTAATATCTGCTGAAGTACCAAAAGTTTGTTTAACCTCACCGTTAGCAGTTCTCATAAATACTGTATCTCGGCTGTGCAGCCACCGCCATTCACCCCGAGCATTTCTGACACGATAATCGATTTCCACAAACTCATTATCTTTGAGGGTAGCGCACTTTTGCATCGCCTCATATACCATGGGTAAATCCTCTGGATGACAAATCGTGGGCAACAAATTGGCTCCCATCAACTTAATAGTTTCAGTACCATAGCCCAGCATTTCCGCTACAGAACGATTTGCATAAATATTGCGTTGTTCGAGCAAGTCGTAAATATACAGGAGATTGGGATTAGTGTCTGTAATTCTCTGAATCAAATGCTGGCTATCCCGCAGTGCTTTTTCAGCTTGTTTGCGATCGGTGACATCCCTAGAAATGCAGACAATTGACTCAATTATACCTTGACTTGTCAGTTCAGGAGCCATTTCCATCTCAAAGGAACGGGTGCCATTGAGTGTTAGTGTCTCAAACTCAATAGTCTGTTTTTTCCCTGTTGTCAACAAAGTCTCCGCCGCAGTTTCCCAAGTATTAATCATCGCTTCTGGGAATCCCAATTCACGACAAGTTTTCCCCAAAAATACCTCCGCTGAAATCCCAGTGATTTTTGTCAAGGACGGGCTGACATAAAGATGTCGTAATTCCGTATCGAAGCGTTCTATAATATTGGGAGAATTTTCAACAAGCGTTTGGTATTGTTGTTTTGACTCTTGCAACGCTGTTTCCGTTGCTTTGCGCTCGGTAATATCTAGTGCCGTTCCATAGAGTCCAATCGTATTACCTTCGGCATCTAGTTGTGCTTCTCCCCGTCCCAGTAAATATCTAATTGAACCATCTTTACGGATTATTCTATGCTCTATTTCATAGGGTTCTCCTGTCACTATCGCCTGCGTGACCAGGCGGTCTAATTTTTCGCGGTCTTCTAAATAAATTATTTGTAAAAACTCTTGATAACTTGGTTCTGATTGGACTAAATCTCTACCAAAAATCCTAAACATTTCTTCTGACCATTTAATTTTGTTCGTGGAAATATTATAATCCCAACTCCCAACATGAGCCACCCGCTGAGCTATCTGTAAACTCTCTTCACTTTCTCGTAGTGCCTCTTCAATCCGTTTCCGCTCGGTAATATCTTCACCAATACTAAAGATACCGATCGTATTTCCGGATGAGTCTTTTAAAACAGTATTATTCCCAACAATAAATCTTTCACTTCCTGCTTTTGTTAAAATTCGATTTTCATAATAATAATGATTCTGAGAACCTAATTTTTCTGAAAACACATTTTCAAATTGTTGCCAATCAGCACAAGGCACAAAGGTTTCCAGCCATAGCCGACCTAAAACTTCTGCTTCGGTATAATCTGTTAGATTTAAAAAAAAAGGATTGATATACTTAATCACACCATTAATGTCAAATTCCACCACCACTAATTGCACGTTATCAAAAACAAATTTCCAACGTTTTTCCGCATTGATCAGCATAATTTCTGATTGTTTGCGTTCGGTGATATCTATCATAATGCCAACAATTCTTACAACTTCTCCCCTCTCATTACAAATAGGTTCTCCTTTTGCAAAAATATAACCACAAGAACCATCTGCCCGCATAAATTTTAAGTCAGTTGCATAGGATTGTCGGCACTGAATAGCATTTTTTAGATGATTCTTAAGACGTTCTCGATCCTCTGGAGAAAATTTGTGCCAGACTTGTTCAGGAGTGAATTCTGCATCCTGGGTATCGAGTCCATAGATTTGATATATTTCAGGAGACCAAATAACTTGGTTTGTGAATACATCAAATTCCCAACTCCCTAATTTGGCAAATTTTTGTGCTTCTTGTAAATGGGCTTCGCTCTGTCGTAAAGCGATGGTGCGTTCTAAAATTCTTTGTTCTAGTTCTGTATTCAGTTGTTGGAGTTTTGCTTCTGCTAGTTTACGCTCGCTAATATCTCTTGCCACCCAAGTTACCGCTGTCTCATTGATGGGAGAAATCATTGCTGAAAACCATAACAACTGACTTCCTACAGACACAGAGTAGTCTAAGCGATCGGTTTTTCTACTTGTCGCTACTTGTCGCACTCGTTGCAGCCAATCGCTATTCAATGATTCTTGAAAAAAGCGATTAATCGTCTGATTCACTATCTCACTACGGACAGCATCAAGGGCTTGATTATTCATGGGAGCAATTTCGATACTGTTTAGATCCTCACCTTGGAGATTCACGATCAGGATCACGTCAGTCATCGCTTCCAATATAGACCTAATTTTATTTTCCGAGTAGGCTAGTTTTTTTTCTAGCAGTTTACGCTCTGCGATTTCTTCATGGAGGTGAGCGTTAATATTGTTCAGGTAGGATGTTTGTTCGTGGATTAGCTTTTGGAGGGCATTCAGTAACTCAGGTAAACTGATTTGCCGATCGCAAGCCGCATCATCCACTATGAGTTTATGCTGTTCACGAGGCGATCTCAGGCTTTTGAGAGTCGCTAATTCCGCTCGCAATGCTTCTAATTCATCCATAAGTTGTTCTTTAGTTTTTTCACAATCGCTCATTGAAAATTCTCCTATAAACCCCAGGCTTTATATCCCATAAGAACTCCCCAGATTTATCCCTGGGATTTATCCTAAAATCTAAAATCTAAAATCTAAAATTTAAAATCCATCGCCCTAAAAGAGCCGTAGGGCATCTTGTTAGTGTATAAATTCTAGCCCGTTACGATGATTTGTTTCTAGAGCATCCCAGACTGATTTTTGGTTGCTTCCCTTTCAGGATGGGATGGTCTGGCTCTGCCCCCTCTTAAAATCGCAACTAAATTGCTATGATTGAAAGAATTGTAAAGTATTATTTAAAACAGCCATGAAACTCACCCGAATTGACCTCAATTCTTGGATTTTTCACCTAGCAGACAAAACTATCCTGGTCGATCCCTGGCTGGTCGATCCCCTCGTATTTTACGGTCAACCCTGGCTGTTCACTGCCTACCACAACACGCCTGTTGCTTTCACTCCCGACACCTTACCGCCCATCGACTTGTTGTTGATTTCCCAAGGATTAGACGACCACTGCCACAAACCTACTCTCGAACGGCTCGATCGCACAATTCCTGCGATCGCATCTCCCACCGCCGCCAAAGTTCTCAGCAGTTTAGGCTATACAAATATCACATCTTTAGCAAATTGGCAAGAATTTAATTATCAAGAAAAGTTACAAATAACCGCAGTTCCCGGAGCTGAAATCCAGCCGGGACAGGAAGAAAACGGTTATTTGCTCAAAGACTTAACCAGTGGCGAAACACTCTACTACGAACCACACTTACCAAACTTAGAAAAAGTTAAACAAAAAATAGAGACAGTAGACGTAGCGATCGCCCCTGTCATCGGTCAAATTTTCCCATTCCTCGGACAAATCATCATCGGGCCATCGGGTGCCCTGAGCCTCGCCCAAGCCCTAAAGCCTAGGTTTTTCCTACCTACAACTATGGGAGACATCCGAGCCACGGGTATTTTACCAATGTTGGTGCGATCGATCGGCAGCATCGCCGAATTTCGGGACTTACTGACAAATTCAGGACTTACAACCCAATTTCTCGAACCCGAACCAGGTCAAACCCTAGAAATTTAAGATTTAAGATTTAAGATTATTGTTCGACCTCAACACTGGATTTCACCGATGACCCGACAGGGTGCGTTTGGCTGGTAACTTCCCCGAAACATCCCTGCGAAAGCGAGTGTCTTTACTGAGAATCCAAGCTTTTTTGGGAATCGCGCAGGGTTTGAACAAAATGGTACATCGTAGATTTGTCTATAAGTGTACCACCTTGTCTATTTAATAGCTAGCTAGGTACTAGCTCAAATCCCAAATCCCAAATCCCAAATCATCTTGGTGGCAGTCGCTTGCGCAAAAAAGCCGGAATATCCAATGCCGAATCCTGTTGCTGTTTCGGGTCAGGCGTCGATTGAGCCGGAGCCACCTGAACAGTAGCAGCCCGCCAAGGAGCATTAGCATTTTGCGTCCTACTCACCGGCTGCTGCGCTGGAATTTCCCCCGAAAAACCAGTAGCGATCACAGTAATCTTAATTTCGCCCTGAAGCCGCTCGTCAATCACCGCGCCAAATATAATATTGGCATTGGGATCGACCACCTCGTAAATGGTTTCGGCCGCCGCATTGACCTCGTGCAAGGTCATATCAGTACCGCCAGTAATGTTAAACACTACACCTCTAGCGCCCTCTATAGAAGAAGCTTCCAGCAACGGCGAAGAAATCGCCTGCATCGCCGCTTCCCTAGCCCGCGACTTGCCAGAACCCACGCCAATACCCATCAGCGCCGAACCTGCATCAGCCATGACAGCCCGCACGTCAGCAAAGTCAACGTTTACCAAACCTGGAATAGTAATAATATCAGAAATACCCTGAACCCCTTGGCGCAGGATATCGTCAGCAACTCGAAAAGCCTCTTGCACAGGCATTTGTTCGGAAATCACCGACAACAGCTTATCGTTGGGAATCACGATCAGGGTATCAACTCGGCTTTTCAACTCTGCGATGCCTTCCTCAGCTTGACTGGTACGACGCCGCCCCTCAAAAGTAAAAGGTCGGGTGACTATCCCCACAGTCAAAGCGCCCATTTCCTTAGCAACCTCAGCCACAATCGGTGCCGCGCCCGTACCCGTACCGCCGCCCATACCTGCGGTGATAAACACCAAATCTGCGTGATTTAACGCATTGGCCACTTCGTCGCGAGATTCCTCAGCAGCCTTTTGACCGATGGCAGGATTGCCTCCTGCACCCAAACCGCGAGTCAGCTTTTGTCCTACTTGCAAGCGTTTGGGTGCGTTGGATAGAACTAGAGCTTGGGAATCAGTATTCACGCACCAAAATTCTACGCCCGAAACCTCGCTAGCAATCATGCGGTTAACGGCATTGCCCCCACCCCCGCCGACGCCAATTACTTTGATTTTGGCTGCACTACTGGGCATGATTTCTTTGGGATTGACCATAGGATCGATATCAATACTATCTACATTTACATAACCAGACTTGCGTCTAAATGGATTGGTGGAATCGTAGGCCACCGGAAAATTTTTGACTTCTTCGGAAGGGGGACTGTCTTCGCCAGACCCCTGTTTAGGATTCAGGGTCATCTCTCTTCCTCCTTGGAGACTCCCGCCAATGCTTTACTCAGTTTGGCTTCGACGTGAGCGCTCAGCCGAGCGGCGATGAGAGGAAAAGGAAAGCATGGTAAGGGTGACATAACTATTCCTGTGGTCGGTGAGGGAACCGTTGCGCCTCAAAAGTGGTGAAACTCCTTGGCATACCTGCTGACATTGCAGGATAGAGACTACCGATATTATTCTCAAAAGATCCGCCTCGGTAGGGCGTTTGATTTGGGGATTTCTCCCCGCCGGATTTCTCCGGTATGGTTAGCGCGCGCCTTGGTTGTCAGTAGAGATCCCAGGAGTATGAACTTTACAGCTTTTTAGCTAAGCACTAATTTACAATCAACTATAGGCTAAGTTGCGCAAAAAACTAGCGCAAGCAAGGCTAAATATTCGCAAGCCTGGATTTGGTCTAGGAACTAGCCGAGAGTTAAATCCATCGAAATCTTTCGATTGATTATTTTTGCTTGACTTCTCCCTGGGGCTGTCTCAGCAGGGCGATGGTGAAGCTTAATTCTGCAGGCGAGTTGGTGAGGGACTTGAGTTTTCACCAACTGCGGAGGATGGAGGTTCGGTGGACGACGGGAAAAGCCGGATTTTTCAAGTCAATGTAGGCTATTTTGCTTGCATCTAGCTGTTTTGGCAATTGTCGCATCCGGTCTAAAACTTTCAGTTGCTCCATGGTTCTGGAACTATGGGGGCCTAGGTGTACAGTTCCAATCTCTGTTTTCAGGATCAAGTTATTCGGGTCTTGCCAGTCTATTTCAAACACTTTCAACGCCAAAGTGCTGAACCCTTGGTAAAACTCCGGCCATTCGGCGCGATAGACTTCCCAGTCTCCGATGACTTTTAAACTTGGCAAAGAACGCTGAGACTGTGTTTCCTGACTGTTGTTGCCCAGGGAGCTACTTTGGGATTGTTTGTCAGTAGTATAGCTGTCAAAGGGCATCCAACCTCCCCTAGCATCCAGCCACCCTACTTTTTGCTTGTCCCTGCCAGCGGTAGTCACCGCCCTCGGTTGGGCCACTGCCACTGGCAGCCGTTCTGCCACTTCTACGGTCAAACTTGGCGGAAATAGGTTGCGAGTCACCTTGGCTTTGGCGATCGGGCCGGTGGCTTCAAGTTTAGAAGCTAGGGCTTGTGGTTGAATCCCCCACAGAGACTGGGGGTAAGAAAGTGGCATCAAAGACCGGACTGCCTTGTCCGAAAGCCAATGATTCCCCTCCACCTTCACTTGTTCCGATCGAGCAATCAACCAAGTCGGCTGGGCTATCCACCACACTAGACCCCCAGCCATCCCACAGGCAGCCAGCATTTGCCACACCACAGTCGCCAATCGAGCGCGACGAAGCCGCTGCAACTGTTGGCGCCTGTGCCCTAACTCTGTTTCTGACACTGATGCAAAACTAGCCATCTACCTCTTGACAAATTGGTAATTATAAAGTAGTGACAATTCAAAACTCTTGAATTTTTCTCAAGTCGCCTGATTGTCCCCTACTATTTAAGCAGATCCCCGCAAAATTACCCAAATTCACGTTCGGCTCCGTAAGATTACCGATTCAGTTTGCCCCTAAAAATTAGTTAATTATTCAGAATTTAAGCCTAGGAAAGCCGATAAGCAGACAGAGGTTGTTGAGTCATTGAGGGCATTACCCCACATGGCAAAAGGCTAAAATTCAAACTAAACTAGAGTTTGAAAGTATATACTTTCTCTGTGAAATTTAACTTTTAGTTAGCTTCAATTGTGATCGCACTGGAATTAGACAGATTCTATAAAGCCTGCAACCCTAGCAAGACCCTTGTCGCGGGCGACCCAGGAGATTATCAATACTACATTGATTTTGCTTCGGTACGGGGCGGTAAAATCATTGAATCTTTGCAGCGGACAATTACCCGTATCTCCCCAGACCAGCCTACTTGTCAACTATTTACAGGACATATCGGTTGTGGCAAATCTACTGAATTGTTTCGACTTAAAGCTGAGCTAGAGCAAGAGGGTTTTTACGTCGTTTACTTTGAGTCTTCTCAAGATTTAGATATGGGTGACGTAGACATCAGCGATATTTTGCTGAGCATTGCTCGCCAAGTCAGCGAAACGATGGAGTCAGCCAAAATTAAACTCAGACCAAGTTATTTCACTAATCTGTTTGCAGAAGTCGCAGAATTTTTGCAGACTCCCATTGATTTATCCGCAGAAGCAGAGTTATCTGTAGGGATTGCTAGAGTTACTGCTAAAACTAAAGACTCTCCCAAACTAAGATCGCAGCTTAGACAATACCTCGAACCCCGCACTAATAGCATCTTGCAGTCAATTAACGAAGAACTCCTGGATGTAGCCAACCTCGAACTCAAACGTCAAGGTAAAAAAGGACTCGCAGTGATTGTTGATAACCTCGATCGCCTCGACGGAGGTCTCAAACCCAGCGGACGCACCCAGCCAGAATACCTTTTTTTAGACCGTGGCGAACAGTTGAAAAAACTCAATTGCCACGTAGTCTACACTATTCCTCTGACTTTAATTTTTTCCAATGACTTCGGTAGACTCGCCAGTAGATTTGGAGTTAAACCCAAGGTGATGCCGATGGTTCCGGTACAAATTCGATCGGGGGAAGACCACTCGGAAGGAATGGCCCTACTACGCCAGCTCGTATTGGCTAGAGCCTTCCCCAAGGTTGCTCCTTCCCAACGCCTCGATTTGATTTCCAAGGTGTTCGACTCTCCTGAAACCTTAGACAGACTCTGCCGCATTAGTGGCGGTCACGTTCGCAATCTACTGATGCTGTTGTATAGCTGTTTGCAGCACGAAGACCCGCCTTTTACTCGCGAATGTTTGGAAAGTGTCATTCAAGAATATCGCGACGACTTGTTGGGAGCAGTCAACGATATGGAATGGGAATTGTTGTTTCAAGTCGTAAACCGACAAACAGTGACTGGTGAAGAAGAGTCTCAAATTTTATTGCGAAGTATGTTTGTTTTTGAATATCGCGATCCCGAAGGTCGCTGGTTTGGTATCAATCCAGCCCTAGCAGAAACTAGAAAATATAAGGAGTGGCAACAGCGAGTGCACCAAAAATAGTTTTAAGTTTTGAGATTGTTCCCGATCGGACCGATTTGAAATTAAAACTAGAACCAGCCCCCGGAGCAATCGAGGGGGCAATTTTTTACTTATAAAATCTCCCATCTAAAATCTCTATCCTTTAGGAGATATTTGCAGCCCTAGGATGTTCCCATGTCAGACCCCCTAGGGCTGGTTTTAACTATTGCTTTTAACCTCACATAGTCTTATCCCCTATCTCATAAATTTTTGTGTCCTTTGGTTTGGCTGAGTGCCTGCTACAGATAATTCTGCGTTGACACTAATAGCTAACTCCGAGAGTTCTCAGATGATGTCAGATTCAAGACTGAGAATACTGCTGTTACACCATTGCTTCGTTCCGCTCTCAAGCCTATACCAGTAGACTATTTATCAGCACTTAACCGGAGTTGATATCATAGGTTAGCAACTAGCCATTCATCCCCTAGATAAATTTATCTGTAGCTGACTAAAAAACACATTAATTTTAATTTAATATTTATATATAAATCTAGCTTTCTATTAGATTGAGAGGTATGATGTGTTTGGATTGAACTAGGGAGAGTAGGGCTGGAGAGACTAGATAAGTGCGAAAAATTACGTAGTAATAAAGGTATAAAGTGCTTGAAGGAAATAAGTGTATATAAGTAGAGACAGTTTCAGTCATCATTAGGTTGTTTATTTCTGGAAATGGGGTGCACGCATGACAGACATGATTAAATTACGAGAAACTGCCAGCTACAACGAGCGATCGCTCAAAACCCTGGTACGGTCGATCGCGATGTCTCAACAGCAATTCTCCCTAATCTTGGTGCGCTGCAACTACGAGCATTTACGCCAGCAAATGGTCAAGCGACTGCGAGAAATGTCCCCACTGCCCATCCAAGATGTAGTCCTACGGCCAGGAGTCAAAACCCTCTACAGTACCTTGCTCGCCAACACCCAAAACCACGGGCAGTTCCCAGGGGCTGCTGCCTCTGCTGTGATGGTGTTCGGCTTAGAAACGGTAGTAGCGATCGACGAAGTGATGGCATCTACCAATCAAGTGCGAGACGAGTTTCGCAAAAATTTTTCCTGTCCCGTGGTTTTGTGGGTGACAGATGACATCGTGACCAAAATGATTCGTCTGGCCCCGGATTTCAAGAGTTGGGCCGCGGCCACAATTAAATTTGAAATGGCCGTGGACGAATTGATCGATTTTCTCGCCCAGCGAGCTGATGGCATATTTCGAGTAGGCGAACTCAACCCCCAATGGGGAAACAGCACAGCCGCCAAATCCGGCTTTAGCACCTACGACGACACCGACTTAGAAAAACCCACTCAGGAAAGCGAAATCCGGCAGGGGGAGCGTTTTCTCACACCTCATCCTCGATCGCAAAACTCCCAAACATCGAATATCCAGTCCTATTCGCCCTTGAGTCCGGGAAATAACCTCGATTTGGCGATCGGTTCCTTATCGCGCCGAGAACTCGAAATAGCTTTAAGAGATTTGCAAAATCGCGACCAAGAATTAGAACCAGCCCTCGAAGCCAGCCTGCAATTCGTTCTTGGTAGAGACTACTACGTCAGCGACCAAACCGAAACCGCTTTGATCCACTACCAGCAAAGCTTAGTATTTTGGCAGCAGCAAACCGGCAATTGGGAACTCAAAAACTGGGAAAAGTCCTGGGAAACACAAAACCTTTCCTGCACTTTGTCTAATCCGGTCCCTAATATTCTTTTTTTAGAGAGGGAGGGCATAGTGCTGTTTCACATAGCCCTGTGTCACCGCTTACAAGCAGCCAGAAATCCAGTAGCCAACCGCCAGCATTGGGAGCAAGCCTGGATTAGCCTAGAACAGTCTAGAAATGCCTTCTCCCTTGCCGATCGCCCCGAATTAGTAGCAGAGGTAACGGCACACCTAGGAGAGGTATTGCAACGCCTGGAAGCTTGGGGAGAATTGCAAGCATTGGCGGAAAATTCCTTGCAGTTACACTTCACCTACGGAACTCCGAGCCAGCTAGCTCAAGATTACGGCTTTTTAGCAGAAGTGGCGCTGCAACAGTCGAGGTGGAGTCAAGCCCGTCAGCTAGCCGAATTGGCCTTAGCCATACTAGATCAAACCCCTAACGATTTGAGATTGCTAATTGAAGATTTAAGATTGGGTTTTTCCGGGAATTATCCAGAGTTTGTCGGGACTAACCAGTCAATTAACGAACCCAAATCAAAAATCCAGCATCCCAAATCAGACAGAAGTTCCTATCTTTTACTGTTAGCCCAAAGTTTGCGACAACTAGGACAGTGGGAAGCCGCAGTTCATTCTTTGGAATTGGCTCAAAGTCAAAGCGAGCCAAAGTACGACCCCCGGCTTTACATTGATATTTTGACCGAACTGCAAGCGGTTTATTTCGAGCAGGGAGAGTACCTCAAGGCTTTTCGGATTAAAAAAAACCAGCGATCGATCGAATATCAATACGGATTTAGAGCTTTTATCGGAGCCAGTCAATTGCAGCAGCAGCGACAAGCCGTCAACCCGTCGAGTCCCTCAGCCAAAAACCAAGCAGCAATTGCAGCGGAAATGACAGCCTACTCCCGCCAGAAAGATATCAATAACTTGCTGGAAAGAATTAGCAGGGACGACCATAAATTAACGATTATTCACGGGCCCAGCGGAGTTGGCAAAAGTTCTTTAGTCAATGCGGGATTAGTACCTGCTTTAAAAAATATCACTCCGGGCGCACGGGATACTTTGCCTGTATTAGTCAAAGTTTATAGTGATTGGCTCAGAGAATTAGAAAATGCTTTGAATGGCGCGCTGTACGAAAAACAAGTCGAAGAAGACAGGAAATTAATCCAAAATGGAGTCGGGGAATTTTCTCGAAAAAATCAATTAGTCATACCAGGGCGTACCGAAGAAGCTTCATCTTTTTTGGTTGAACAATTGCGACAAAATTCCCAGAATAATTTATTGACTATTTTAATATTTGACCAGTTTGAAGAATTTTTCTTTGTTTCAACCTCGGTAGCTCAAAGACAACTGTTTTATAAGTTTTTACGCTTATTTTTAAATCTCCCTTTTGTCAAAGTAATCCTCTGCCTGAGAGAAGATTATTTACATTATTTACTAGACTGCGATCGCTTTCCCAATCTCGACGCAATTAATAATAATATTCTCGACAAAAGCATCCGCTATCAACTGCGAAGTTTTTCCATTAAAGATGCGCGGGCTGTGATCGGACACTTGACAGAACGCGCAGAATTTTACTTAGAACCAGAACTAATTAATGCCTTCGTCGAAGACTTATCAGACGAATTGCAAGAAATTCGACCGATCGAATTGCAAGTGGTGGGAGCGCAACTGCAAGAAGAAAACATTACGACCATAGAACAATACCAGCAGTTGGGTGACAACCCCAAAGCAGAATTAGTCAAGCGATCGCTCGAACGAGTCATTTCTGACTGCGGTCCTGTCAACGAAGACGCAGCTTGGAAAATTTTATTTTCCTTGACCGATGAAAGAGGGGTCAGACTGATCAAAACCAAACATGAACTCTCATTAGTTACAGGGGTGCAGCCCGAAGATGTGGAGGAACCAGATTTGTCTGGGATGGGCAGAATCAGCCTAATTTCACTACAGCGCAAACTGGGAAAAAACTCAGAAATAGAACCCAAAAAAACCGATAACCTCGAATTAATTTTAGACATTTTAGTCGGTCATGGTTTGTTATTTTTGCTGCGGGAATCCCCCGAAGATCGTTATCAATTGGTTCACGACTATCTAGTCCGCCCCATCCGCGATAGATTCGGCTTAGAAGCCAGACTGCACAAAGCAGAAGCTGACAAAAACATGAGTCAAGCACAGCTATACCGGGCGAATATTTTTCTCAAACAACTTTTGGGATTAGCAGCGATCGGCGTACTGCTGCTAACCAGTTCCACCGTCGCCGCCGTCAACTTTTGGTGGCGAGCAGTGGGACAAAAACAACTAGCTGTAGCTCAAACTCAGCGCGCCGAAATTAGCACTCTAACGGCGGCTTCTGAAGCACTTTATTTTTCCAATAACAAATTTGATGCCATGATGGAAAGTTTGAGAGCGGGGAGACAATGGAGGCAAATCGAACACTCCCAAGAAACCCACACTCTCAAAGACACAGAAATTTTGATTTCTGCCTCCCTCCAACAGGCGGTTTACGGTATCAAAGAACGCAACCGATTAGAAGGACATGGAGATGTAGTTTGGGGTCTAAATTTTAGCCCTGATGGGCAAACAATTGCCTCGGCTAGTGTAGACAAAACAGTCAAACTTTGGGCGAGGGGTGGTAGCTTGCTGGCAACTTTTAAAGGCCACACTAACAACGTTACCAGTGTGGCTTTCAGTCCTGACAGCAAAACGATCGCCTCCGGAAGCTTAGATAAAACAATCAAACTTTGGAAAACCGACGGCACTTTACTGGCAACTTTTAAAGGTCATACTAATAGTGTTACCAGTGTCACTTTTAGCCCGGATGGACAAACGATCGCCTCTTCGTCTACAGACAAAACTGTCAAACTCTGGAAAACCGATGGTACACTCCTGCAAACCATCCCACAACTAGCACCCGTAAATTGGGTCAGTCTCAGCCACAACGGTCAAATTATAGCCGTGGCCAGCGATGACGGTACTGTGAAACTGTGGAGTTCTGACGGTAGGCTAATCGCGAATCTGTGGCACAGCGAAAATAGAAAACCTTCTAAAGTTTACACCGTCAGTTTCTCCCCCGATGATGAAACCCTGGCTTCTGGTGGTGAGGACAACACAGTCAAAATTTGGAATGTCGGCCCACTTCAAAACAATCCACAACTAAATTCAATCGACAAAACAGACTTGCTGCTAACAACTTTGCGGGGACATAGCAAATGGGTATTTGGCGTCAGCTTCTCCCCTGATGGTCAAACTCTGGCTTCTGGTGGTGCTGATAGAACGGTCAAACTCTGGAGTCTGGTTGATATTCATGGAAAACACCTGTTAGATGGTGGCAAATTTAAACCAGTCGGCCGCTTGCTCAGAACCTTTGAAGGACACGCCGATCGAGTTACTCAGGTAAGTTTTAGCCCGGATGGCAAAACCCTGGCTTCCGCAAGTTTTGACAAAACTATCAGGCTGTGGCGACTGGATGATGTACCTCTGAAAACCCTTGACGGACACCACAACCGCGTCCTCAGCGTTACTTTCAGCCCCGATGGCCAAAGGCTGGCTTCTGCTTCTATGGACAAAACTATCAAGCTCTGGAGTCGTACAGGGGTGTTGTTGGAAACCTTGGAGGGACACACTCAGAGAGTATCCAGCCTTAGTTTCAGCCCCGACGGCTTGCTGCTTGCTTCTGGAAGTCATGACAAAACAGTGAAAATCTGGAGTTTAAAAGAAGATGGCATTACTAATATGTTGCCTTGTCCTTCGGCTCCACTGTTCCCCTGTTCTCCTTCTGTGTTGTTCACTCTCGATGGACACAGCGACAGCGTGACTAGCGTCAGTTTTAGCCCCGACAGCGAGATTGTGGCTTCGGCGAGTAAGGACAAAACTATTAAACTCTGGACTAGAAACGGTAGGTTGATTAAAACTTTGACGGGACACAAAGGCTGGGTGACTAGCGTTAGTTTCAATCCCGACGGTTCCATGCTGGCTTCGGCTAGCGATGACGGTACGGTGAAATTGTGGAATCGGGATGGTCGTTTGCTGAGGACTTTTGAAGGGGCTCACAACAGTTTTGTGTTGGGGGTGGCTTTCAGCCCTGATGGGCAAATGCTGGCTTCGGCTGGTTATGACAATTCGGTGAAGTTGTGGAATGTGGATGGGACTTTGGTGGCGACGCTACTCAAGGGTTCTAGCGACAGCGTGACTAGCGTCAGTTTTAGCCCGGATGGTTTGTTGATTGCTTCGGGTAGTTACGATCGCAAGGTGAAGTTGTGGAGTCGTAGTGGCACTTTGTTGAAAACTTTGACTGGACATAAAGACAGTGTGATGAGTGTGAGTTTTAGCCCGGATGGGAAGGTTCTGGCTTCTGCTGGTAGGGATAATCGGGTGATTTTGTGGAATTTGGACTTGGACGATTTGTTGGTGAGGGGCTGCGATTGGGTGGGGGATTATCTGAGGACTAATCCCAATGTCAGCGATCGCGATCGGCGCCTCTGCGACGGGGTAGCGCCTAAATCTCAGTTTTAGTCAGTTGGCGGTTGGAGGTTGACGGTTGTCATTAGTTGCCAATGCCCCATGCCCGATGCCCGATGCTACTTTCCTGTTCCAAACTTTCCTTATCCCAACTCTTCCCCTTCCCCCCCGCTTCCTGTAAAGTAAATAATTGTAAAGAAATATGAGTTTTCTCTTATCCTCTGGTTAAGACTGCCAGCTAGTATTCATTCACAATTGAGACCCAGATTAGAACTTCCTATGTCACAGTTTTCCCCACGCCAATTTCTAGCCTCTGCTGCTGCCTTTTTCCTGGCTTTGTCCCTATGGGCGATCGCACCAGCAGCCCATGCTTTCAACAATCCTGATTTGTTGCCACAAATTCAGACTCCGATCATTGATTTAGCTAAAGCCCTTACAGAGATTGAAGAACAGGACTTGGCAAAAAATTTAAGTGCCTTTGAGGCGGAAACTGGCTGGAAGTTGCGAGTGCTGACTCAGTACGATCGCACCCCCGGTTTGGCCGTCAAAAATTATTGGGGCTTAGATCAAAAGAGTGTGCTGTTAGTTGCCGATCCGCGAGGTGGCAATCTCCTGAACTTTAATGTGGGAGACTCTTTGTATCCTCTGTTGCCGCGCACTTTTTGGGTGGAACTGCAAACCCGCTACGGTAATCAGTTTTTTGTGCGGGACAATGGGGAAGATCGAGCGATTATTGAATCTTTGGAGTCGATCGAAGGCTGTCTGCGTCAAGGTGGATGTCGCGTGGTTCCCGGTTTGCCTAGGGAACAGTGGATTTTGACTTTAATTTCTTCGGTGCTAGGCGGGGTCATCTGCGGGTTTGCAGCTCAACCACGGAAACCGGGACAGTTGGTGGCTTGGCAGTGGGCGCTGATTTTTTCGCCTCTGTGGGGCATCTTGTTTTTTGCCTTCGGTGTCGGCCCTGTGGTGATTCGGACTTCTGAGTGGCTGCCTTTGGTGCGGAATGTGGCTGGTTTTGCGATCGGGGCTTTGGTGGCATTCCTCACTCCCGTACTCGGCAAGTCCTCACCCTCATCAGAAAGTTAGTTTCTACCTTGGCAGTTGGCAGTTGGGAGTTGGCAGTTAACTAAAAGCTGATAAGCTGATACTTGATAATTCACAGGCGACAGCTATTCAACACATGGAATGGCACTTAAGCGATGCCCAGAGTCTGGGATTAATCGATAACGAAATTGGCGATCATGGTTTTTCGGCGGCGGAATATGAAATTGTCCGCCGTGTGATTTATGCAACCGCTGATTTTGAATATAAGTCTTTAATCAGTTTTTCCGATCAGGCTTTGCAAGCTGGGGCGGCAGCTTTGGCTGCTCGGACTACGATTGTGGTAGATGTGCCCATGGTCCAGGTGGGGATTACGCCACTGCTCCAAAGTACCTTTGCCAATCCGGTGTACTGTTCAATGGAAGCTTTGACGCGCCCTCAAAAGGAAAAAACGCGGGCTGCTTGGGGGATTGAAACCTTGGCTAAACGCTATCCAGAGGGAATTTTTGTAGTTGGCCAAGCTCAAACTTCTCTGTCGGCGATCGTCGATTTAATTGAGGCTGAGGAAATTCGCCCTGCTTTGGTGATTGGGACTCCTTCTGGGTTTGTGGGGGTGGATGTGGCTAAGTCTCGCTTACACGATTCGATGATTCCTCATATTCGGATTGAGGGGCGGAAGGGTTCGGCGGTGGTGGCTGTGGCGATTGTGAATGGGCTGGTGGATTTGGCTTGGCAGGCTTACGGCCAAGAGGGGAATAGTTGATATTACCTGAAAGGTGGCAACTGCTGCTTGATTTTAGGCAGTAGTTGCTTGATTTTGATTCCAAACATAAACACAAACCACACTGCGCCACCGGCTCCCAAACTAATCAATAGCACTAACACAAAAGGATGAATTTCAACACTACTCAATAATGGCAAGTAAAATTTGCGATCGGGCGCGTCTTGTTTAATCAAATAAGGAGCGCCACCAGCCACTACTCCCGCTACTCCCAAACCAAAGCCCACTGCTTGAATCGTAACTTCAAGTTTCGCATCCCGATAAGCTTCTTCAATGGAGACAACGCCTCGAATTGCTTCCATTGCCTTATCTAGCAAACCCGAACCGTGTTGGAAATAGCCTAAATCTGCCTGAATCTGCCTTTGAAACTGCGGGCAATTTTGCGTGCTGAATGTTGCGAGAAAACTTAAATCGGCATCACTATCATTATACTTTTTACAAGCTTTGATGTCAAGACTTATTTGATTTAATTTATCTTGGTAATTTTGGGCATTAATGGCGATCGTATTTTCGCGAAACTGCAAATCACTAAGCATCCGGGCATACTTGACAGCCCGCTGCGGAAGCTCAATCATCTGAGTTTCCAGAAACTCTAATTCCTCCTCATTTAAACCAGCACCTTTCGATTGTCGTTGCTGAGCTTTATCCCGCTGCAAATACTGGAAAGTCTTGTCAATATCCAAGTCAATTTGTTTGTACTCCTCGCGAATCACCGCGTAAAGTTTGCGGCAATCGCCATAAGCCCGAAGAATCTTATTGCGGTACAAAAACAAATCCATAAAATCACTGTAGCGCGTCTCATCCCAGATATCATCAGTTGTTGGACTGTTAAAAAACCAGATAATAATGTGACAGTAACTATCGGGCTGATTAAGATTTCCATATTCCAAAATTGGACTACCAAATAACTCGCCTTCACGACATAAATCCGGGAGATTGTCACCAGAAATCAATTTTTCCAGACACTCTTTACCTAAATTTTTGATAAACTGTGGATTTTCCCGCGCCTCTCGATTTTGTTCGACACTCAGCCAAGCCGTAAGCAGCAAAGTTTGCCCGAAATAACTCTGCACAAAATCTGGCAACAAGCAGTTATCGGGATTAAACTGCTTCAAGATGCTAACATCGACATCTGGTGTTTTAATGTTGTTAACTTTTTTGGGAATCCGAATTTGTAAACCCAGGGCATAGCTGTCGTCAATTCGCATCGGTAGGGCGAAACCCTTGACAGGAATAAGTTGATTTTCAAAGAAAATCTCCTTATCAAAAGGCAGAGAATTGCGGTTGCCAACCGCTTGTTTGTCGATCAGGTTAACTCGCAATCCCGCAGGTGGGTTTTTGATGTACAAATTGTTGGCATTTAATTCCGTATTGACTGCCAACTTATCTTGCAATATCTCGTTGGATTTGTGCCACAAACTTGCAAATTCCACAGGGGAATTCGACTCTGAATCTAGGGCGTTGCAGAGGTGAAAAGCAAACAGATAGACGTTGGGGGCATAGATTTTGCTACTTGGAGTCATTGGTGGTATCTGATTGATTATCTGCGGCGCTTTCTTGAAGTTTTTTGTAGCTATCTTCAATGCTGGTACGCAGAATTTGAGTAATATTGGTTAGCGGCTGCATTGTAGTTGGGGTGGGTTCGCCCGGATCATCAATTTCTTTTTTGCATTTAGCAACAGCAATTTTTAATTCCTCTCCCAATGTATGAATGGCGCACCACTTGCTGATAGTCATAGCAATGGGAAACAATTCATCATCTGCTGATTCGGCTATTTCTGCTTTTAATTTAGGTAAATCTTGCCATGCTGTCGGCATGAAAATACTGGGATTTTCGTGCAGCCATTGCAGGAAAGCATAGATAATTTTGTCAGGTTCCATTGTAATTACTCCCGTGATTTAAAAAATATAAATTCGTAGGGGCGGGTTCACCAACCATAATAGCCTGAAATCGACAATCTCGAAAACCCGCCCAACCCAACGAAAAATCATCATCTACATTTTAACATTTGGTGCAAATTTCAGGTTGATGGGGGTTATTGGTGGGGTGGGGCGGGTTTATTTAGATTTTTGGTAATTGTTATATATTGTTGGTAAAACCCGCCCCTACAAAATTTGGGTAAATGTTCAATCATCTACATTTTAACATTCGATGTAAATTTTAGGTTGATGGGGGTTATTGGTGGGGTGGGGCGGGTTTATTTAGATTTTTGGTAATTCTTATATATTGTTGGTAAAACCCGCCCCTACAAAATCATGTGTTCCTACCTAACTTAATATCCAGTCGCACAGAATGCGGCCCAATATATCGGATCGCGGAACGGCTGTTCCTCACTCGAACACACTAACCATAATTCCACACTTTGTCTGGATTTTTCATCTAAATTTAACAATCCTACCCAAACTCGAAAATCCTCCTCACTCACAGCGCGCATCCAGTTTTGCGCCGCATTCAAAGCAATCGCAACCGAATCTGCCTTCGGCAATTCCTGATAAAATTTAATCATCAAAATTGCCGTGGCAAAATCATCGACAGCCCACAAACTGCTGACAACATTCATGCTACCCGCATACAAGAAACCGCTGGGTAAACCAATGTACTCATCTGTCATGGCGGTGGAAGTTGTTAACCCGGTTTCGCAGGCGGAAAGTGTGACGAGACTGCACTTGGATAACTGCAATTCGCCGAAGATGTCGCGCAGGGTGAGGCATTTTTCGGGGATGGCTTTTCTGCCGCTGCGTAGGGTGACGTAGCGTTTAGTTTCTAGTCCATCTTTTTCTAACCCACCGTTAGCAAGAGGTTTTTCTTCTCTTAGCCCCCCCTTAGCAAAGGAGTTTTCTTCTCTTAGCCCCCCCTTAGCAAAGGAGTTTTCTTCTCTTAGCCCCCCCCTTAGCAAAGGAGTTTTCTTCTCTTAGCCCCCCCCTTAGCAAGGGGGGGTTGGGGGGGTTAATTTCTGGGGGTTGGGGGGGGTTAATTTCTGGGGGTTGGGGGGGGTTAATTTCTAATACCGGTTCGAGGGAATCCGCTAAGACTAGGGATGATTGTAGCGGATAGTCGAAGTCGAATACGCCGTGACAGGAAAAGTGCAGGTAGCTGGCATTTGCGATGTTTTCTCCGTTGGCGTTGAAGGCGATTTTTGTGGCTTGTTTTTTGAGTAATATTTGATGCAAGTCGAATCGGGTTTTGATGGTTTCTACTTCCATATCGGCGTTGAATAAGTCTTCGGTGGGATTCTGGAGGGCGAAGAGTTGTTGTTGATTTGGTGGGGGGGATTTTCTGGTGGTACAGTCAATTGGCAAAGCGGTGGGAGTGCGAACTTCTAAAGCTGCTTCATAAAATGCGATCGCCTTTTCGATATTCTCACCTCTGTCTCCCCAAATTCTGTCTTTGTAAGCTGTTGCTAAATTATTTTGAGTCATCGCCCAATCTTGAGGCAAAGCTGGGCGGGTACGAACTTCTAAAGCAGCTTCATAACATTCGATCGCCTTTTCGATATTCTCACCTCTGTCTCCCCTAATTCTGTTTCTGTAAGCTGCTGCTAAATTATTTTGAGTCATCGCCCATTGTTGAGGCAAAGCTGGGCGGGTGTAAACTTCTAAAGCAGCTTCATAACATTCGATCGCCTTTTCGATATTCTCACCTCTGTCTCCCCTAATTCTGTTTCTGTATTTAATACCTAAGCTATTTTGAAGCATTCCCCACTTTTCTAAGTAAGCTTCGTGAGTAAAAATAATTAATCCTACTTCTAAACAAGCAATAGCAATCTCTATGTTGCTTGCCCGACTTCCTTGCTGAAGACTTGAAAATGTTATATTGAAACCGTATAAAATATTAGCAATATTGTATGCTTCCTCTGACTCCATTTCTGCGAGGGTTTGAGTTGCCCACTCTCGCAAGTATTGGGCAAAATCTTCGTCTAATAATTCGAGATTGGCTTGGAGGATGGTGATTTCTTCGTCGCTGGGGCAGGTGAGGAGAGATTGGATTAGGGTGAGATAGGTTGGTTGTTGGTTCATTGGAATACCCATGTTTGGGATATTTTACATTGTTTGTGGGGGGGAATGCAAGATTGGCAGCGGATTTTGTAGCGGATTTAGCGGATGGATTTGGGGTTGATTTATGGGTTGGTTATGGATTGGTTGCGGAGGCCCCGGCGGTTGGAAATCGCGGCTACACAAACGATGTCCGCCTCCGCGGACGAAGATGGTATTTGGGGATGGAAAATCATTGGGTGAAATCTTCAACCCACGGAGGTGGGTTTTGTCTGTGTAGACGCGGTTTGAACCGCCGGGTGATTGTTAATCAAACGGAATTTAAAGGCCCCGGCGATTGGAAGAAACCGGGTTTTTTATCAAATTTCCGTATCGTCACAAAGACTCTGGCAAAAACCCGGTTTCTGGCCACCAACCCGCGCTTAAGTCGGATTAATAATCAGCGGGCGATCGCTTTTTTGTGCTATTATCACGATCGCGGTCTTTTTTCCTACCTTTTTTAATCTGTTCGCTCATTTCAATAAATACATCTTTACGCAAATAAGGATAATCACTAACCCACACTTCGCGGCTGGGAATGTAAATATCCGAAACTTTGGCAATCCGTCCCAAATCTTCTTGATTCGACATGATTAACATTAAAGCAGCTTGGCCGGGGACAATTCCTTGGTGAATTTTCTGCAATGGCGCTGTAAGTGTGGTAGTAAATCCCGTTTTGTCGCCGACTTCTAAGTTGATTCGCGGTTCTAAGTTGTCAACAATTACGAGTTGTCCTTTTTGATTGACTGTTTCTTCTTGACTTGTGACTTCATCTGTGATGTAAATATCCAAAACTCGTCCTTGCCAAAAACCACAGTATTTATATTTGCGGCATTCTGCATTGCGCAAACTGGCCCACAAAATCGGGCCCCACAACCAGTACAAGCCTGCGATTAATCCGGTGATTAATACTAGGGGCCCGACATCGGAACCGGCGAAGTTGTAGAGGACAACTAGAAAAACTACGGCGACAGCAGAGATTAACATTCTTCTGAGAAAGTCGGGGGGTTTTCCCCAGAAGTATTTGTATTGGGCTCCGGTGGCGACGGCGGGAATTAGTTCTTGAAATGTTTCGCGGGTTAAGGGAATTAGCATAATGGGGAATGGGGAATTGGGAATTGGGAATTGGGAATTGGGGATTGGGGATTGGGAATTGGGGATTGGGGATTGGGGATTGGGGAATTGGGAATTGGCTATCTCTCCCAAGTTTTTAATCACTCATTCGATCTTTTTTGTCACCTATTGAGTTTAGATAAGCATTGAGTTTTGGTGGCAGTTCATCAATTATTGGTTGATTTTTTTTTTACTTGTTCATCTGCTAACAACTGTCTGGCGTATGCCAATCTCAACCAACTGATTGTTTCATATAAAGAGCCTCTGGCAATTTTAATAAAACGCCGATTGTCTTGATGATTATACCTGCCACGTCCTTCTGCGATATTAGCACAAACACTATCGGCGGAGCGTACAATTTGCTGACTCATAGTATCTTTCGTGAAATAATCCCATTGTTTGACGATAAACCAAACCTCATTTGCTAACTTTTCAGCCAACTTGTAAACATCCAAATCCTCAAAATCTGGTCTACTCATATCTACACCCCTCTATTCCCAATTCCCAATTCCCAATTCCCAATTCCCCATTCCCTAGAGTATTTTTTCTAAGCCGTAAACGAGCGATCGCAATTCAATTACTTTGCGTATAGATAGTATGACTCCGGGCATATAACAAGCGCGATCGCTCGTGTCGTGGCGCAAAGTATAAACTTGACCCTCGCCGCCAAAAATTACTTCTTGGTGAGCAATTAAACCGGGTAAGCGGATGCTGTGAATCCGAATTCCTTCGTCGGCTAAAGAGCCTCTAGCTCCCTGCAATTTTTCGGTTTCTTCTACCTGTGGCGGATTGAAAGTTTTTCCCATTTCTGCTAGCATTTGGGCAGTTTGAATGGCAGTGCCGCTGGGTGCATCGGCTTTTTGATTGTGATGGAGTTCGATAATTTCTACGTGTTCAAAATATTGAGATGCTGTGACGGCAGCTTGTTGTAGTAAAACCATGCCGATGGAAAAATTGGGTATAATTAGACAGCCAATGCTGGCTTTGTCGGCAAACTCAGCTAATTTTTGAATTTGCTCGGTACTCAAACCCGTAGTGCCGACGACGGGACGAATGCCGTAGGCTATAGCCGATCGCACATTTTCGTAAACCGACTTGGGGTGTGTGAAATCTACCATCACCCCTGACTGTTTTTCCTGGGCTGCTAATACGAGCATTCCTTGCAAATCGTCGGTAATGGGAACTTCTAACGCGGCGCCCCCCGCCAATTCTCCCGCATCGGCGTTGAGGACTTCAGGAGAGTGGTCTATGGCCCCGAATAGGGTGAGGTCTGGAGCGTTGGCGATCGCCTTAATTACTTCGCGGCCCATTTTGCCGGCAGCACCGTTAACAATCACCGGAATTGGAAGTTGATTCGCCATAATCTCAAAAAAAATTCTGAAAGTCTATCGACTAAATTTTAACCCTACCAGGACTGACACACTCTTAAGGTTCGTATAAACTTTGTTAAATCAAGCAATTATTTGAGGCAAACTCGTTTTTGCCACAATTTCTGAAACCATTCTGTGAAAACAGACTGGGAGAAGCAAATTTGTATAGGTCAATTTTTGCCGATGGCAGAAGTTGCTGCCCGCCTCAAAGCTCTCTCTCTGAATTTATGAGGTTTAATTATGCCTTCGACCTTCTGCTTTCTGCGATTTACTTTCGGATGACTTCCAAATTATCTCAAAATATTCGATCGCTGTTTTCTGTCCTAACTCCCATGGGTTTGAGTTGTCAAGGTGGGCGAGTATGGGTTTTGCCTGCTGTATTGGCGGGCGCAACAGTAACACTACTGAATCTGGGAGTGCGTCGGTTGGGAGGGTTCCAAAGCTGGGAATTAGGCAGTTTTGACTCCTTAGTGCGCTTGCAGCCATCGAAGGGTGCCGATCCGAGACTGCTGGTAGTGGGCATTTCTGAGGCGGATATTCAAGCCTTGGGCAGATTTCCGATTACCGATCAAACCCTTGCTCAAACCTTGACAAAATTGCAAAAATATCATCCAAAGGCGATCGGTTTGGACTTGTACCGTGATTTGCCACAAGCACCGGGAAATCAGGAATTGTTGGCGCAATTGAAAACACCGAATGTGGTGGCGATCGACAAATTGAGCGATGGGGAAAGTCCGGGAGTATCTGCACCACGGGGGATACCACCAGAGCGAGTGGGCTTTAACGACTTCGTGCTCGACGCTGATGGTGTGGTGCGTCGCAATTTGATTTCTGTGTCGAAACCCGATCGAACCATCGCTTTCTCATTTTCTGTACAACTAGCTTTGCTTTATCTTAAAGACAGGTTGCAACCAGAAGATAGCCCTGTTCATCCCAACCAAATCAACTGGGGTAAGGCACAATTCCAACCTTTAAAACCTAACAGTGGTGGCTATGCCAATATTGACACCAAAGGCTACCAAATTCTGCTCAAATACCATTCTGCTAACAACGTGGCGCGACAGGTGAGTATCACGCAGGTGTTGAAGGGAGAAATTGACCCCAGTTGGGTGAAAGACAAGATTGTGTTGATTGGGACGACAGCACCTAGTGCCAGAGATTTGTTTCTAACACCCTATAGCCCAGGGCTTAAGCAAAGTCCAAAAATGCCGGGGGTGCTGCTGCACGCTCAAATGCTGAGCCAATTGTTGAGTGCAGTGTTGGATGGGCGATCGCTTTTTTGGATGTGGCCATCTTGGGCAGAAATTTTGTGGAATGCTTCCTGGGCGGTGCTGGGGGGGACTATAGCTTGGCGGATTCAGCACCCTCTGCGGGCTGGATTGTGTGGGGTTGGGGTATTGGTGGGGCTGTTGGGGGTGAGTTTTGGCATTTTTACAGTGGGTGGGTGGGTGCCTCTGGTGTCGCCGACTTTGGGTTTGGTGATGACTGGTGTGGGTGTCAGTGCTTACAAAAAGCTTTACGATGCTTTTCACGATTCGCTGACAGGTTTGCCTAACCGGGATTTGTTTGTGGAGTGTCTGGGGCGGGCGATCGGCAATACTAGAGGTCGCCACAGCCATTTGTTTGCGGTGCTGTTTTTGGATTTAGACCGGTTCAAGGTGATTAATGATTCTTTGGGTCATTTGGCGGGGGATGAACTGCTGATGGGCGTTGTGCTGCGCTTGAGAGCTAGTCTTTGCCATGGGGAGACTGTGGCGCGGGTGGGGGGTGACGATTTTGCAATTTTGGTGAGAAATACCGATGTTGATAGTGCGGTGAATTTGGCCGATCGCATTCACCAAGCTTTAATTGTACCTTTTGAGTTGAGAGGGCAAGAGGTATTTGTCACCGCTAGCATCGGCATTGCGGTGGGGGGCGAAACCGCAGCTACTGTCAGGGAACAGCCGGAACATTTGCTCAGGGATGCCCACACGGCGATGTATCGGGCGAAGGCTTTGGGGATGGGAAGGTATCAGTTGTTTAATGCTTCGATGCACGATTTGGCCCTGGAGAGGTTGCAGTTGGAGACGGATTTGCGGATGGCGCTCAAGCGTGGGGAGTTTTTGCTACACTACCAGCCGTTTGTGTGTTTGGCAACTGGGAGGATTATTGGGTTTGAGGCTTTGGTGCGTTGGCAGCATCCGGTGCGGGGTTTGGTGTCGCCGGTGAAGTTTATTCCGGTGGCTGAGGAGACGGGGGCGATTGTACCGCTTGGTGAGTGGGTGTTGGAGGAGGCTTGTCGTCAGTTGCGTCTGTGGGAGGGGATGTTTGATTTCGATCGACCTTTGATGATGAGTGTAAATTTGTCTGGGAAGCAGTTTGCGCAGCCGGATTTGGTGGCGCGAATTAAGGAGATTTTGGGAACCACGGGTTTGAGTGCCCAGAGTTTGAAGTTGGAGATTACTGAGAGTGTGGTGATGGATGATGTGGAGTCGGCGATCGCGGTTTTAAAGCATATGAAAGCCCTGAATGTCAAGTTAGGAATTGATGATTTTGGTACTGGTTATTCTTCTTTGAGTTATTTGAGTCGGTTTCCGACGGATACTTTGAAGGTTGATAAGTCGTTTGTGGGGCTGATGGAGATAGAAAGCGAGGGGGAGAATGTGGCGATCGTGCGGACAATTGTTACCCTCGCCCATGCTTTGGGTATGGATGTGATTGCTGAGGGTGTGGAGACGGCGGCACAATTGGCTAGGTTAAGGGCGATCGGCTGCGAGTACGGCCAAGGTTACTTTTTTGCTAAGCCTTTACCGAGTGAGGCGGCCACTGCTTTGATGGCTTCTCGGCCACAGTGGTAGTTATTGGTAATTGGTAATTGGTAATTGGTAATTGGTAATTGGTAATTGGCGTCGCCAGCCAGCGAAGTCGAAGGGTTATTTGTTATTTGTTGTTGGTTATTTGTTGTTAGCTTTCTACTGACTCACCTTTGTCCACCACTTCTCCTTTTTTAAATTTTTCTGCCTATTAGATAATAAGTAGTCATATCTCCCTTACCTTTGACATTGATTGTACCGCGTGTTTTCAATAAATACTTATGGCACAACAATTGATAGGTGGAATCACTCACTTGAATTTTACCAGGCCATCCTTGGGATTCCATGCGACTTGCTGTGTTGACAGCATCTCCCCATAAGTCGTAAATAAATTTTTTTGTGCCGATGACACCGGCAACTACTGGGCCTGTATTAATACCAATCCGAATCTGGAGTGGTTGGCCGCTTTCGTCGCTAAATTTCATAATTTCTTGCTGCATTTCTAGGGCCATTTCTGCAATAGATTCGGCGTGATTTGCACAGGAGACTGGTAAACCGCCAGCTACCATATAATTATCACCGATTGTTTTGATTTTTTCCAGTCCGTATTGCTCGCTCAAATGGTCAAAGGCTGAAAATATTTTGTTCAGTAATTCTACTAATTCTTGAGGAGATGTGCGGGATGATATTTCAGTAAATCCCACAATATCCGCAAACAAAATTGTGACTTCGGCAAATCCGTCAGCTATGTTGATTTGACCTGTTTTTAGGCGATCGGCAATAGTTTTTGGTAAGATATTTAATAATAAACGTTCGGAGTTTTCTTGTTCCGCACGCAAGATTTCTTCCGCTGCTTGCCGCTGGGCAATTTCTTTATAGACTCGGCAAAACATTTGATTGAAAGCCACCATTACTTCTCCTAATTCATCATCGCGCTTGACTGAAAAAGAATAGAAATCTGGTTGTATGCGATTTTGGCTTAAAGCCTCTCCCGCAGCTATCAAGTCATCCCGCAGTCTCAAGATAGGTGCAATTACTGTTCCTCCTAAAAATAGCATGGTCACAGTAGTAACAAAAGCTGTTATAATCAAAACTAAAATTGAGATTCGCCAGATAAATGCGTATAATTCTGGTTGAACAGATGAAGCATCGTGGCGCACAATTAAAGTATAATTTCCTCCCAGATATTCATTAGTCCAAGCAACATCATAGCGTTTCCAATCAAGAGAGTGCTTGCGTAAAATTCGCTCATTTTTTGTTTGTTCTAATTTAATTTCTGGTGGTTCGCCAAATGTATATATTAGCTGACCATTGGTCATGTAAATAGATAATCCTAAGATGATTTTTGATTGTTTGATAGCAGTTTTTACTTGGTTTTCCAAAAACAGGCGATCGGAGATATCTTGTTTGAGCAAAAATACTAGGGAATCAATAGTAGCGCGAGATACCTGTTCTAATTGCATTAATAGTTCATCTTCCCGCCGAAAATAAGAGGGAACTAAAATAATTGCTTCTATTACTAAAATGCTCGCAAATACCCACAGGGCTATTTGCCGAGATAAGCGAGATTTGAAAAAACCTAAAAATGACAACATCCTGAATGACATAAAATTACTGTTTGGCAAATGGCTAATTATGAGAACGAAGAAGTCAACAGTCAGTATTTATGAAAATGCCCCCTGAATTATCCTATACAATTTAAACTGACTGTGAATTAACTAATCTGCCCAACAGCAGATAGGTATTCATATCACCCTTGCCTTTAACCTGGATAATTCCTCTGTCTTCAAACAGATATTTATTTCGCAAAATATGGTAGGTTGATTTGGTGACTTGAATAGTGCCAGGAGTTCCATGAGATTCCATGCGTGCCGCTGTATTGACGGCATCGCCCCACAGGTCATAAATGAATTTTTTAGTACCAATAACTCCGGCGATTGCGGGACCAGTATTGATGCCGATGCGAAGACTAATTGCCGCCTGATGTTTGGCGTTAAATTTAACTAATTCCTGCTGCATATCTAAAGCCATTTCGGCAATATTTTCGGCGTGGTTGGTACTGGGATTTGGCAAGCCTCCAACTACCATATAAGCGTCGCCAATGGTCTTGATTTTTTCCAAACCGTACTTTTCTGTCAGACTATCGAAGGCGGAAAATATTTCGTTGAGAAAAATGAGTAATTCTTCAGCAGATATCTGAGATGAGAGTACGGTAAAGCCCACGATATCCGCAAACAAAATCGTGACTTCGGCAAAGGAATCAGCTATGGTATTTTGACCGTCTTTTAACTTGTTGGCAATGGATTCTGGTAAAATATTGAGCAACAGGCGATCGCTCTTTTCTTGTTCTTTTACCAATTCTATATTTGTCTCTTGCAATTGGGCAGTTCGTTCCCGGACACGCTGCTCTAATTGTTTAGCGTTTTGGCGCAATCTACTGATAGCTAAACTTAAGCCTGATATCCCTAATACTGAAAGTCCGACTAACAGGAAAAACAAGTTTTTGAGTCCACTGTGAGTCTTTTGAGTGATGGTATTGAGAGGTTGAGTTATTTCTAATATACCCCGCACATCTCCTACTTTCCAGTCTTTTTTGGGACTGTAGGAGTTGGTGTTGTGACAATTAACGCAGCTAGGAGTTAAAATGTCTGCTTCTGCATATCGAAATGCTGGTTTACCGAGATAATCTTCTCTTCTAAAAAAGTTGGCTGTGGGATTTTTCGTCAAATAGCTGAGGGCTTCTCGTTCAAAATTGTCTTTAGCCCCACCTTCTTTTTCCCGCCAAGGAAATGGGTAGTTGCTGTACAGACGAACTGATACTTCTGGATTTTTTTGGGTGATATGTTGACCGAGTTCTATCAAAAATGTTGCTGGTACTGGTACTGTTACTTTGGTTTTTGTGGGATTGTAGTCGTGGGTGAAGCTAATCGCATTAGCGGTGGTTAGGGGTTTGATAGCATCGGAACTGTAAAGGGTGCGGGCTTCTTTAATGGCTTGAGCATAGAGGGTGGCATTTTGGAGTGCTTGGGATGCAATTAGGGTGGATGAAAGCTCCGACATATTGGTCATCGCTATGGCTACACCTACACAGAATAGGATTGTTACTGCTAGGATAACTCGTTTGTAAACTAATTGACCCATCGCAGCCAGACTGCCAGAAATTAAGTGTTGCATGGTATCCTCAAGTGTGAGGTTTGATGGTTATTTTGATTTACTACCAACATAACACTGCTTTTTTAGGGGATTTTTAGGGCATCAGATTTAAAGAAAGACAGTAGAGTGTCAGAGGTTGTTTATGATTGTTTACTGCAATGGCTTGAGTTATCCGTAAAAGTACGCATAACTTAATAACGCTAGTTGTAGTTATTTATGTATGTCGGTTAAGATGGCAATTGTAGTCTATGGTTAGCGATCGTGAATTCTGATTCTACTGCCTCACCTGTAAACAAGGAGATATTGCCGGGAGAAGTTTTTATCAATACTGCGGATTTTGATATCGGCATTCGGCGAATTTTGCCTAAATATGATGAAATGCTGGATGTATTAGCAGGTTGTATATTGAATGCAAACCACCGGATTTTAGAATTGGGTTGCGGTACCGGAGAACTTAGTTTAAAAGTTCTGCAACGCTATCCATCTGCGGAAATAGTGGCTTTGGATTATTCACCACGAATGCTTGATTTTGCTCGTGCCAAAATAGAGTTGGCAGGATATGGATCTAGGTGGACTGGAGTCGAGTTGGATTTTGGAGAATGGGCGACTAATCCCAATTTTTCGGGTTTGCGTGATAAATTTGATGCTTGTATTTCATCTCTGGCAATTCATCATCTGGATGATGAAATGAAGTTGAAATTGTTTGAACGTATTTATGAAAATTTGAATCCTAATGGCTGTTTTTGGAATGCCGATCCGATGTTAGCAGAATCTGCGATCGTGCAAAAGATTTATCAAGTGGCGCGGGAAGAGTGGGCTGCAAGTCAGGGGGAAAAGTTGGCAGAAATTCGCGGGAATGTGGGGACGAGTGTATCTTATGGGTATTCTCATCCCGATCGCCTAGCGACACTTTATGCACATTTGGCCATGCTAGCCCAAGCGGGATTTGAGGCGATCGCAGTCCCTTGGAAATATTACGGTATGGCCGTATTTGGGGGTTTTGTCAAGGCGAATCCAGGCGGTTAAAAACCGTGTCTACATAAGCAAAGTCCACCCGCGCGCACTAAGAGAGTAGAAGGAAATTTAGGGAACAGGTGCGGTAATTTCAGTGGGTGTTCCCTCTGGTGAAGGTACTGCTGGTTTTTCCAGCAGTAGGCGCTGTTTATTCCGAAATTCGGCGGCTGCATCGTTTAAATTTTGTCGCTGTTCGCTACTAAATTCTTCCATGCTGCGGCCGTTTCCCAATCGGGATCGGTGAATTAAATCCAATACTCGGCTGCCGCCATTGCCGCCGGAAAAAGGGTCGGGATTGTCGTTAGTTTGAAAGTCTTGCAGGGGCTGGCCATTGGTTAAGCCGCTAGCTTGAGCGAAGGTTGGTTGAGGTAGGAAAAAAGTGGAAAAGGCGATCGCGCTTAATGCCAACCGCATCATCAAATTGCCAGATTTAGAAGTTTTGGTGTTCATAATTAGAAGGAAGAAGATCGATGTGAAGAAGGAAGAAGATCGATGTGAAGAAGGAAGAAGAACCCCCCCCTGCCCCCCCCAAGGGGGGAAAAGAAGGAAGAAGGAAGAAGAACGCCCCAAGGTGGTTTCATTGTTGGTAGGGGCTGTGCCGCCGTGCTGGCCCTCCGAGGACTTCAGCGACATCCCAAAGAATCGCGAGTATCAATGCCAGTTTGTGAATTACTCCCACTAGCTATTTTGCACAATTCTTTGATTTGTGCGCCGTCCATAATGGCATCAGTAAAATCAGCCCCGGTGATGTCAACTCCCTCAAAGGTAGAACGCAGCAAAATAGTTTCTGCTAAAATAGCATCACTCAGATCTGCATTAGTAAATTTAACTTGATCGATCATTGCATTAGTTAAATTTGCTCCATGCAAATTCGCCTGAGTCATCACCGAAGCACTCATAATTGCTCCCCGCAAATCGGCCTTAGAAAAATTAGTCAAGTCCATGTTAGCATTAGAAAATTCCGCAGCCCGCAAGACTTGACCGGAAAAATCGCGTCTTGTCAGTTCGGCGTTGCTAAAGGACAGGGGTGGGGCATAATATTTAGATTGGCCCCAAGCCGGCAGGGGGAAGATTAAGATACAGAGTGTCAATAGGAAGGTAGCTAGTAGCCGGAGTCTCATAAGTTGGGTGTTCTCGCAAGGTGGATATTTGGTAGTGTATTCCGAACTTTGGGCGATCGACTAAAGAGTTAAAATCTCAATTAATAGTGATGGAGATGAAAAAAACGATATGCTAAGTTTTTTATTAACTTGGGTAGTAGCAGCAGTTTCGCTGGTGATTACAGCTAACATTGTACCAGGTATCACAGTAGTTAGCTTTCCGGCGGCGATGCTAGCAGCCGTGGTGATCGGATTTGTGAATGCGGTGGTGCAACCGATTCTGACATTGTTGACGCTGCCTTTGAGCATTCTTTCTTTGGGTTTGTTTTTATTTGTGGTGAATGCGATTTCGCTTTCCTTGGCGTCGTGGTTGGCTGGTGTCTTCAGTATCGGTTTTGCCGTTAATGGTTTTTGGCCTGCTTTGTTTGGTTCAATTGTTTTGTCCTTTGTTTCTGGCTTGATTGGTCGATTTGTGAATGCCGATCGCTCTTTGGATCTGTAACATCCGATCTTAGATGTGCGATCGCACAAACTGCAACGGCTACAGTTACAGAGCCTGCTTTTTCTTCCGATCGAAATATTTGTTTAGGAACTAAAAGCCTTTCATGGGTGGGCATTTTGCCCACCCCACAACAATATTCACTCTTTATGGAACAGGCATCTTGCCTGTTTTTGACAATGGGACAAGAGCTAAGTTCGATCGCGCAAAGTGCAGCGGCTTCTGCTACACTTTTAGTCCCTACTTTGGCCACTACCATATTTGAAGGATGGGGAACTTCTACAGAATTTAAGACACTAGCAGAAAAAGTTTTCAAAGGCCAGTTGTGCCCTTGACAAAGTTCCATAATTCCAGCTTCATTGGCTTTCGTGTCTATTGTCGCAACACCGGCGATCGCACTTGACGCTAAATGATAGCTGCGGCATACTTGTTGAATCGCGTTTTCGATGAATTCTCTCGATGTTCCATGTTGACAACCAATCCCTATCCACAACACTCTCTGAACCCACTGAATCTTAGTAAATTCATTAATCATTATAAAGAATCCACAGGATGAATCAATATTTTTTGTATAATCCTAGCACAAACTGCAAACAAGACAAAATTTAACATGGTAGAACTAAACCAATTACTGTTAGAGTTTGAAGCAAACCTCGAATGGGAAGCAGTGACGGAAGAATGGAAACAAATTCGCGACGATTGGGTGAGCGATGTTTCAGCAGCCATTGACGAAAAAAAACTAGCAATGCTGCTAGTTGAATTAGAATCAAACTTTCAGCCAGAAGCCGTACAAAGTCAATGGAAAAAGCTCCGTAAAAGTTGGATAAAAGGATGTCAAATAGCATCTACTCTTGAAGAAGTATCAAGTCTATTGTTGGAACTAGAAAGCAATACAACTTGGGAAGTAGTGACGGAGGAATGGCAGGAATACCGGGAGAATTGGGTGCAACAAATGTACGAATTTATCGAGTAATTACTCATCTTTAATTAAAACCCCATTTAGAAAAATGTCGGCGAGTCCTTCTGCCATTTCCTGCATTTGCTGCGGAGAAGCATTGGGTTCCATAATCGTATTTTGACTAAAACCTGCCACTGCAAACATCCCCAAAAACACCTGAGCCACAATTTTCGGATTCATCTGCCGATAAATTCCTTTTTCCATTGCCGTTTCAAAAAAAGCCTCGGCTACCTCACTCATCTTGCCAATTACTTCTAACTGAATTCGATCGCGCAAATCTGGGTGAAATTGCGCCTCCAAAAAACACACCCGCATCATGTCGCTATTCTCGCGGATATTCAGCATCCGCCGCCGCATTACCTGAGCCACAGCTTTGTAACTGCCCATTTCGCTTAATTCCGTCAACAAATCAGTCAGTAATTCCACCCATCCTTCTGTGGCTACCTCAATCAAAATTGCTTTTTTATTATCAAAATGCCGAAACAGAGTCCCCTCTGCCACTCCCGCCGCCGCTGCTAAATCGCGAGTGGTAGTGCCATCATATCCACTACGAGCAAACAAGCGTTGAGCCGCTTGTAAAATCCGTTTCTTGGTTTCTGTTTCAGCAGGAGGAGACTGATTAAAAATTCGCATAGCTTTGTAATCGGTAATTGGCGAATTGGAATATCGACTTAGGGACTTAGGGACTAAATTATGTTAAGTTTTAAGTTGTAAGTGACTTTAATCTTAAACTCAAAACTTGATTGTTCAACCCTAGATCATTTTTGAGCTTGGCTGTATCAGCGTAGCACTTGCGACGCAACAGATCGCTTATGACTCAAAAAATCTTTATGCTTAAAAAAAGAATCTCTTTTATTCGGCATAAACATCTTGCTGTGTGACAATGCCCAATCCCAAATCTCAAATCTCAAATCCCATGACCCCGCCGTCTCAACAACCTCGTGAACCGAAGCTATCCCCTAGGGACTCCTTCACATCGAAAACACGACTGCTAGCCTCCCTGCTAGCCGCTGTGGTGCTGTGGTGGGGAATTAGCCCCCAAATCGCCCTCGCCCGCGAAAACCCTGCTAACGGCTCCGCAGCAGCGTCTGTTGTCCCATCGCTCGATCGAGTAATTCGCCAAGTCACCGAATTTAAGCTTGACAACGGCATGACATTCATCGTACTCGAAAGACCAAGAGCACCCGTAGCATCCTTTCTAATTCATGCTGACGTAGGAGGAGCAAACGAGCCCGACGGGCAAACAGGAGTTGCTCACTACCTCGAACATTTAGCCTTCAAAGGCACGCCCCAAATTGGCACTACGGATTACAAAGCTGAAAAACCACTCCTAGACAAACAAGACAAACTCTTCGAGCAAATCCAAGCAGCCAAAGCCAGCGGTAAAACCGCAGAAATCGCTAAATTCCAATCAGAATTTGACAAAGTTGAAAACGAAGCATTGCAATTTGTCAAACGCAACGAATTTGGCAAAATTGTCGAACAAGCAGGCGGAGTAGGGCTCAATGCCGCCACTTCTACCGACGCCACAATGTATTTTTATAGCCTGCCAGCTAATAAATTAGAACTGTGGATGTCCCTGGAATCCGAGCGATTTCTAGAACCAGTATTTCGGGAATTTTACAAAGAAAAACAGGTGATTCTAGAGGAGCGCCGAATGCGAACCGAAAATTCCCCCATCGGACAAATGGTGGAACTTTTTGCTGACAAAGCTTTCTCTGTCCATCCCTATCGTCGCCCCGTAATTGGCTACACTCAAGACATTCAAAACCTCAGCCGTAGCGATGTACAAAAGTTTTTTGACACTCATTACGTCCCCAGCAAGCTGACTGTGGCAGTGGTAGGAGATGTGAAAGCCTCGGAGGTGAAGCGACTGGCGCAAATTTATTTCGGGCGCTATAAAGCGAAGCCAGCGGCTCCTGAATTGCAAATTGTCGAACCTCCCCAAACCCAAACTAAGGAAGTAACGCTGAAATTGCAAACTCAACCTTGGTATTTGGAAGGATACCACAGACCTGCGATGAACCATCCCGACAATGCGATTTATGACATAATTGGTTCTTTGCTCAGCGATGGTCGCACTTCTCGACTTTACAAATCTTTAGTAGTAGAAAAGCAATTAGCTTTGGCGGCTCAAGGTTTTAGCGGTTATCCGGGAGAAAAGTATCCGAATTTAATGTTATTTTACGCTCAAACTGCTCCGGGGCGCACGGTTGATGAGGTGGCGGTGGCTTTGAGCAAGGAAATCGAGCGCCTGAAAACAGAGCCGGTTTCTGCGGAGGAATTGGAGCAAGTGAAAACTCAGGCGAGGGCTGGTTTATTGCGATCGCTCGATTCTAACATGGGCATGGCATTTTCCCTGCTGGATTATCAAGTAAAAACTGGTTCTTGGCGCAATTTGTTTAAGCAATTGGATGCTATTGCTAAGGTAGGTCCCACGGATATTCAACGAGTCGCCCAGACAACTTTCCGCCCTGAAAATAAGACTATTGGTAAGCTTTTACCACTGTAAGTAAGGAAGGAAGAAGGAAGAAGGAAGAAGGAAGAAGGAAGGAAGAAGGAAGAAGGAAGAAGGAAGGAAGAAGGAAGGAAGGAAGAAGGAAGAAGGAAGAAAGAAGGAAGAAGGAAGAAGGAAGAAGGAAGAAGGAAGAAGGAAGAAGGAAGAAGGAAGAAGGAAGACTCGTTCCTAGGCTCTGCCTGGGAACGAATATCCAGAGGCTCTGCCTCGATTTATACTCGGCGGTTGAAACCGCGTCTACACAAACGAAGTCTGCCTCCGCAGACTAAGAGATAGAATAGTTACCACAGGCAACTTAGGAGAAAGAATGAAAAGGACTAAATTGAAACTGAAAAAAGTAAAGTTATTTCTGCTGGCGCTTTGCTTGTTTACAGTTTCATTATCAACATTTAATTTATTACCTTCCTTCGCGGCGGGACCGAAGCACTACGACGAATTGACATTTCCGGCACTGCCAGAATTGAAACTACCTAAATACACTCGCTTTGAACTTAAAAATGGGATGCGAGTCTACTTAATGGAAGACAAAGAACTGCCCTTAGTCGGAGGAAATGCGCTATTTCGCACCGGAGAAAGAGTTGAGCCAAGCGAAAAAATCGGACTGGCAAATTTAACTGGGACAGTAATGCGCACTGGCGGTACGAAAAAGCATACGTCAGACGAACTAAATCAGTTGCTAGAACGTCGGGCTGCTTCGGTAGAAACAGGGATTAGCTCTACTTCGGGAAGCGCTAATTTTACGGCTTTAGCTGAGGATATAGAGCCTGTATTTGACTTGTTTGCCGAAGTCATTCAACAGCCAATTTTTGCTCAGGAAAAGTTGGATTTAGCGAAGAAACAAGAGCAAGGTGGAATCGCGCGCCGCAATGACAATCCCGACGACATTACCAGCCGGGAGTTTCAAAAACTGATTTATGGCGATCGCAGTCCTTACGCCCGCACGGTAGAATACAAAACCTTGGCGAATATTTCCCGCGAAGATTTGGTGGGTTTCTACCAGAAATACTTTCACCCTAAAAATATGATTTTGGGGATTTCTGGGGACTTTGATACGGCAAAAATGCGATCGCTCATCGAGCAAAAATTTGGCAATTGGCAACCGACTCAGATGGCAGAAGTGCCACCCTTACCCACTGTATCAGCAGCCAATAAAGGTGGCATATTTTTCGTAAATCAGCCCCAACTAACTCAAAGTTACGTGCAAATGGGACATTTGGGTGGAATGCTCAATAGTCCAGATTACGGTGCTTTGGATGTCATGAATGGGGTTTTGAACGGTTTTGGTGGTCGTTTGTTCAATAACGTGCGATCGCGCCAAGGCTTAGCTTATTCAGTCTATGCTGCTTGGAGTGCGAGGTTTGACTATCCTGGGGTATTCGTCGCAGGAGGCCAAACGCGATCGGAAGCAACCGTACCATTTATCAAAGCAATTAACACGGAGATCGATCGCATTCGCACCGAAGCAATTACCCCAGAAGAATTAGCTTTTGCTAAAGATTCAAAAATCAATTCCTTCATCTTCAAATTTGAAGACCCCAGTCAAACTTTGGCGCGATTAATGAACTACGAATACTACGGTTATCCGCAAGATTTCATTTTTAGCTACCGTCGCAGCGTGGAAAAAGCCACAATTGCTGACGTACAGCGCGTCGCCAATACTTACTTGAAACCGGAGAATTTGGTGACATTAGTAGTGGGAAATACTGGGGCAATTCAACCACCATTATCGAGTTTGGGAACTTCGGTAAAAGTGCAATCTGTGGATATCACAATTCCCTCTGCAACTTAATCGGTAATCAGTTGACAGTTGACAGTTGACAGTTGACAGTTGACAGTTGACAGTTGCTATAAGTTCATAATCAGGACTAAAGTCCTAACTACAAACCATTTTTAGGTTCGTAGTTAGGACTTTAGTCCTCTCTTTTCACGTTAGCCGATCGGGATCAACACCCAACTCCCGCAACTTTGCCGCCAATAAATCCGCGCGCAGCCGTTCCTGTTGGGCCCGCAGCCGTTCATATTCCGCTTGTTCCGAACTCCACAGCAGCAAATTTCCAGCTTCATCCCACCAGCGCAACCAGTTAATAGTTTGCCCCAAACGTTCCCCCGGCCAAATCCCCAGCCATAAATCCAACTCTGGAATCCGCACCCGTCCCTGTGCATCAGCAGTCTGGGTTAGATAACTCCCATTTTGCAGGTATCGCACTTCCAACTTGGGGTCGTAGGGGTCGTAGGTAACATAGGTGGGCACTTGCAGAATCTGTTCGTAGAAGTAGAGCTTGCCATAGGGAGGAGTCGATCGCACCGACAATTCGCTGTAATCTTCGTTAGACAAAAACTCCATCACCACCGATACCGGCGCACCCTCCAGATTGGGCGTGTAGCTGCGGCGAATCGTCCCCTCAGCAACTGGATGCACTTGCGGCACGTAAAACCAATCCGGTGCTTTGACTACAGTCTGCTTATTTACTGTCGCTACCAGTCCAAAATTGGAACCAATTAGGGCTATGGGTTGAATGCGTCCAGCGGCCCCCAGAGCATCGGTAAGAGCAGCAGCAAGGGGTGGTTGTTGAATATTTTCCACGGGATCATCCGGTAATACAAAGTCGGCTGGTAGGGCTTCCCAGGTGACAGTTGGTGCTTTGGAACTCGACGAGATTTGAAGAACCATGAGCCTATACCATTTTATTTATTTCTTAGTCTGCGGAGGCAGACTTTGTTTTTTTAGAAGCGGTTTCAACCGCCGAATCATAAATCTTGAATAGAATCGAGCAACCATTCAATGTCACCACTTACCAGGCTACCCGACTCAGTTTGATTTTCGGATACGATCGCTAGTATCACAGGAATAGGTCTGGACTCCTCCACATACACCCGACGAATTCCCATCCGCCAGTTCCGATATTGAAGAGCTCACGCAGCCACACACACAACACGAAAACCGATGTTGTTGTTGTCGTTGTCCGGCGCATTGTTGTTGCGAATCGCCGCTCGGCAATTCCTCGGATTGTTGTGACCCGAACCACCGCGCAGCAGCCGAAAGTGCCCATCCCCTCTCTACTTTCTCGCAAACACGAGAGAAGCAAATATCTGTTGTCGCAGTTGCCAAGTATCGCCGTGTTTCAAATGCGCGGCCCAACTTTGCAATGACTGGGTAATTTGAGATAACTCCATTTCCCCCTTCGCATATTGTACCTGCATTTGTTGCAGCCGTCGCTTAGCTCGGCGCAAGTTTTCTGTTCTGACTCGAATGCGATCGGGTAAAATCCGAAAACCGAGAAAATTTGCCCCTTCCTTAATTTTATCAACCAGCCACAGAGTATCAGCACACTTCAATTTGCGGTGCAGTAAAGATTTTAATATTTCATGGTCTATACTAGCAAAATACTTGCGAATATCACACTGCAAAACATAGCGACTAGAACGAGCAAAATCCGTGAAACGGCGCAAAGCACGGTGCGTACCAAAACCTAATCGATTCGCATAGGAATCACCAATAAAAGTCCGTTCAAATATCGGTGTAATAATATTGCATAGGGCATGATGAACTACCCTATCTCTATAGGGTGCAGCCGAAATTAATCGCTTTTTGGGTTCGACAATTTCAAAGGTTCTATACTTGCCAGGACAGTAAGTTTTATCGATTAGTTGCGTTTTTAGTTTTGGCAGTTCGGTTTCTAAATTATAGTTAAAAGTCTGGTTTGATGTCTCAAAATGTCCAAACTACTGTTGAGCGGCTCTAAGATAGTTAGTTTTTCTTTTGTATATCTTGCCTGAATCAGATTTTCGAGGAACTCGTACAATCTAGCAATCATTCTATCACCCAAGATGAATTTATGATCTCTGGGCAACCGATTTAATATCGGCACGTACCATTTGATCAAATCGTAGGTTTTTTGAATAATTGGTAGTTCTTGCATTGGATCATATTACCACGTTTAGTGTCGTTTTTGATAAAAAAAATCGAGTCACCTTCGGCGACCTAAAAGTGAAAAATTAAGAAGTGTAAAGAGCAAGATGGTAAAAGTATAAAGAGCTATTAAGTCCACGCAGCCACACACACAACACGAAAACCGATGAAGTCGTTGTCGAAGTCCGGCGCATCGTCGTCGCGAATCGCCGCCCGGCAAATCCTCGGAATGAAGCGACCCGAACCACCGCGCAGCAGCCGGGTTCGGTTATCTTCCTTAGTATTGATTAATAAGTCAACATTGTTTTGATAACGATTATCATTACAAGTTTCGTCCCAAACCGTACCATCCGTAGGCGCACCTTGATAGCTATCATGCCAAGGGTCAGCACACCACTCCCAGACGTTCCCGTGCATATCATAGAGTCCAAAAGCATTGGCTACACCAAAGCTACCCACAGGCGTTGTTTCTTGGCGATAAACCCCTTTAGGCCCTTCACCATAGGAACCAGACCACTTGCCCTCTTTATCATCTGTGCCATCATAATTCGCTAAATCTGTCGTAATCGTTTCCCCAAAATGAAACGGTGTGGTTGTCCCGGCGCGACAAGCATATTCCCACTCTGCCTCGCTGGGTAAACGGTAGGGCTTTCCAGTATGTTGAGACAATCTGGCACAGAATTCGACCGCATCATACCAAGAAACACATTCTACAGGGCGATTTACGCCTTTGAAGCGGGAGGGATCTGGGTTGAGTTCTCGATTAACTTGAGGTAGATTTGCTACAGTTTTCCACTGGGCTTGGGTAACGGCATATTTGCCCATCAAAAAGGGTTTAATCGTCACCTGATGTTGAGGTCTTTCATTGTCACGGCTTTCCGCTTCAGTTTCCGGCGCACCCATCATAAATCTACCCCTAGGGATGTAAACCATCTCTAGAGTGTTATCGCCTAAATCTTCGGTAAAATATGCAGTTGTTTTGGTTTCGCGTTTAATAATTTCACCTTCAGGATTCACCGTGACAGTCTCAAAGCTAAAAATATCAGCCGGAACAGGATGAGAAGGCAAATTAACTGTCACTCCCGCCACAGTCGCAGCTTTTCCTGTTTCTGTTTTGGGTAAGCTATCAAACAAATCATTTGCTTTTGTATAATGCCCTAGTGCCGTTTCCTTCATTGCCTGCCCTAGAGTCAGCAAAGCTTGAAAATTATGTTCTCGCAAAGGTTCAGCCAAAGTTTCTACTAGAGATGATTTTTGGAACCATTGAGAAAGATTTGGCTTTAGCAATAACTTACCAAGCATCGCAGTTAGTTCTGCTGCTGCTTTACTTGGTTCTACATAAGCCAAAGCTGTCCAACGTTGAGCATCTTTTAACCCTGTAATATTTGATCGAAAGTTGCGTTTGACATACTTGAGCAAAAACTCGGATAGCTTCTGCAAACGCTGTTTGCTCAAACCCTTTAAAAGTTCTTTGCGAACAGCGATATCCATCTCATATAGTTCCTGATCAACTTCCCTACACAAACCAGACAATAGCAAATCAGAAACCACAATCCAAGGCACTTGTAGCTTCTCTTCCTGCAAAAGGTAATCCCGCAAGCGATAGAGCAAATCAGGTGTCAAAGCCAGCGGAAAAGCTGCATAACAAGCAAATTGCCAATGAGTTTCAGTAAAGCGATTTCTGAATCTTTTAATAGATTCAAGCGCTTCTTGTTGTTTTGGGTCGTTTACCGTTTCTGTAAATTCATTCATTTGGTGTCAATAATCGACTAAAATCCTTGATAAATCTCGTTTGTATCCAAGTCTCGATCCCCCTAAATCCCCCTTAAGAAGGGGGACTTTGATCGGAATCTTGTCCCCCCCTTCTTAAGGGGGGTTAGGGGGGATCGAAATTCTATGCAACCTCATAAAAGTTGATATAACCTCACATCTTGCAGCAATGTCAATAAAGGGATTTTCGATGGGGGAGGGCGGGTTTATTTAACCTGTTTGCAAGCTTTAAAGCTGTTGGCGAACCCGCCCCTACAGGTTTTTGAGAATGGTGCAAGATCTCAGTATAACAGGACATAATATTAATTGCTTTTTGAAACCCTGCACTATCTGCGGCAAACATTTTTATATTGTTCAATTTAGCAATTGCCGCAGCCGTTGTCTCTTCCCAAGCAGATTTTGGAACAGGATTCAACCAAACAATTGTTTTTACTTCCTGTTTTAGTTTGTTTAAAAAATCTTTTGTTTCACGAATCCGCCTAGGTATATAGTCTCGTCGTGCAGCACCAGCATCGCTAAAAATCAAAACTACTGTATGTTGAGAAGAAAGCCCCGCTAAAACTTCTTCTACAGAAATTTCAGTATTAAACTGCGAGTCACAATACAACTCATCATTAGGATAATTATGAAAATAATAACAAGACTGAGATGCCAAACATCCGGTTTGTTGAGCGGTAGCGACTAACTGTCTGGATAAAACATGAAATGGCTGCATAGAACCTTTCTGGTCAATCAACAGCAACAAGGAACTATATTTAAGTCGGCGCGGCTTCAAGACAGGCAGAACAAATTTACCTTGAGATTTGATTTGTTCAATAGTTGCAGCAACATCTAATTCTAGCTTATTTCCGGTACGGACCGATCGCCTGAGATTGTACCAACCCTGTACCATTTGCTGTCCCGTAACTGGCAAATAGTCGTCCGAGTGTTGTGTTGGCTTAAAAGCTACATAATCAGGTTGTCGTGTTTTGACAGCCTTCACATCTCCATCACTATCCTGGCTTGGAGAAGCAGAAACTGGTGCTTGAGAAGTGGCGGGAAAAAAGAAAGACTTTCCCTTCAATTCCCTGGGAGTTACAGGTATTGTGGAAGTAGGAATTTGCCGTGCTTCTGGCGAGTTAGAAGTATCTAAATTTGTTAATTTAGGAGACTTATCACTAGAGTCTAATTTTTGAGGCAATGCCTGGTCAAAAATCGCTTCAAATTGTTGTCTTTGAGAGTTAGTTTTTACCCAAATAGTTTTAAGCAATTGCTTCAGAGACTCTGGGTCCAATGGATAAACATCTGTTTCTAGAGCCTCAATCAATAAATTATACTCGCAGATACCCAGCGGAAATCCTACTTTCCGCAGTTGGTTGAATAATTCGTATAAAGGTAAGTCGATTTGACTCAGATCATTCATCTTCATCTCCTTCGCCATAAGCTATTCGCAAATCATCTTTACTTTTGAGTAATGTATTATCATAGGGTATTTCACGCTCTCCTAAAAGTTCCTCAATATCTTGCTTAGATTTGTTTAGGTGCAAAGCCTTAAACCAATCTAGCAATTCACTAATGCTAATTTTTTTCCCAGAATCTCCTCTCTCTTCCTCCATTAGTTTGCGAAGCTCTAAAAATCTATCCAGAGCTTTTTCTGTCAATTCTGGCTGCCATTTTTCACCCATTCTAGCTTCGACTATTTTGAGTAAGTTTTGCTTTTTTGGAAATTCAAAATGGTAATATAAACAGCGCCTCAAAAAAGCATCGGGCAGTTTTTTCTGAGCATTGCTAGTGATAAAAATAATCGGTTCAAGCTCTTTTTGAACTCGAAATTCCTCTCCAGTTTCTCTGATAGTGAAACTTTTTTCTTCATCAAGTTCCCAGAGCAAATCGTTCGGCAAATCCACATCGCCTTTATCAATTTCATCAATTAACACAATCATGCGCTTACTTTTACCTTCTTGAGAAGCTTTGAAAGCCTTGCCAAGCGCTCCCCATTTAATGTATTCTTTATGGAGGGGGTCATTAAGGTACTGTTGAATCTCGTTTTTTTGTGAGAGGTCTACCGATGCAATCTGTGCGTGGTAAAGTCGTTTGACAGCATCATAAGTATAGAAACCATCTTTCGCTCGGTCTGTGGATTTAATGCACCAATAAGCATAGGGCCATCCAGCGCCATTGTTATAGTTTTTGCTAAATTCATAAGCAACAGCTTTTGCTAACTTTGTTTTACCGCAGCCCGGTTCCCCTTCGAGCAGCAATGGCCTGTTTAGCTTAATGGCCAAATCAACAGCTTTAACTAAGCCTTTGTTAATATCTGTTAAATAGGGATAAAAAGTTTCTGTTTTTTTTGTCTCTTCATCTATATATATTTCTTCGCCAGATTTAGGCTGGAAATCCGAATTTCCAGTGAATTTAAGTTGAAGCTTGATTGAGTCTAAATTTTTCGCCATGAACCTTGATGCTCCTCCCATTTTATATTACAAAGACTATAGACAGACTCTAGCAAAACTTCTGGCTTTCCTTGGCTTTGATTCCAAATAAATTCCGCGATATTGTTACCGTTATATGACTCATTTGATGAATCACTATTTCTGGTTTTCTGGATAAATCTATTGACTGCTTCGAGTTTTGTCCATTCCATTATATCATTGTTGTTGAATTGATCGTTCAAATACATTTCATGGATTGGAGGGATTAGAGCGCTGTCGTCATCCAAATTGAAAGCTTCAGATTCATCTTCATCTTGTGGTTGCGAGTCAATCCATACCATTAATAATTTTTGCTTATTTTTAGTTGTGGACAATTCTTTTTCTAGCGGTTTATGTAATAAATTGAATAAATCATAAAACTCGGTTAATTGTTGCTTTTGTTCTGTGTAGAAGCATAAAATTATATTTTTCTTTTCTTTTTGCATTTTTTCATAAATTGCCTTAGCAATTTTGCCCAAATCTTGTTTTCTTTCAAGTGCTTCAGGAAGCCTTAAGTTCTGAATAATAGTATTCAACTTATCTCTAGAATCTGAGTAAAACAAACTGGAAGTGGAAAACACGATTTTAGCTTCTTTGATATTACCATCAACTGGTTGTACCAGAGCTTTCAGTAACCAAAACAGAGAAATATTCTTCCCTGGAACCGATCGCAATTTTAAACAAACTAAATTGTGCGACTTTGTAGCTAAGTCTCGGAATGTTCCAACTTCGGAATTATGATTGAATTTCCACAACAAAGTTTCTAGTTGTTTGTAGTGAGGCGTTTTTGGTTCTTCCGTACCTATTTCATCGCAATCAAAACCTAGAAAATCACAAACAATCTGAAAAACCTCATCTTCAATGCTTATTTCTCCATTGAAAAACCTATTCCAACTTGCACTACCATAGTTGTCTATTTTCAGATGAGCATCGAAAAATTCTTTTAGTCCAATCTTTCCAATCTCATAATCGCTAAGAAAGCAATCTTTAATTTCTTTCAAGTTTGATGTATTATTACCTAATTTTTGTATCATTTCAATCAAGTTCTCACTAATGGTGAAACCTTCCTGAGTTAAGTATTCAAAATCTTTTTTATCTAGTCCTGAGTCAAGTGTTTTTCCGCGAATAGCCAAAGATTTTGCAATTTTATATTGAGCAACTTGCCAACGAACCTGTTGTATACCACCTTTTTGAGTCCGCCTTTCCTTGACTAATGCCACTTTGTCCGATCGCAATATCCAACCCACTACTACATACCCTCCAATTTGTCAATGATCTGCCGAAAATTTTAGCGATCCTTTCGCCATCGATAGAGACTTGAGAGACTAAGGGAGTTGAGGCCACTGCTGGGTTCAACCCATAACCCGTTTAGGAAAAAACCAAATGAACAACAGTAAACCGTCCAACCATACTCTTAGCAAAAAACCGATGACTAACAAAAAAAAGCCGAACCCTGCCCTTGCGATCGCACTGGCTCTTACGATCATATCAGGCGGAAGTGCAGTATCGTTGGGTTCTCAGAAAACCCTTTCTCCCCAAAAGCAGAAGCTCTTTGAGCTCAGTGCGACAATTTGTGAGACTGCTGCAAAAACCGTTCTTAGATTGCTTGGTGATAAACCGAAAAAGTAGGACAGTGCGATTTGGACTGCTGTAACGTTTTGACGGGGATATCACCCGTCAAGTCTTTACCAAGAAACACACAATCCTAAAAATCAATACTCAAAGGAGCTCTCGGAAACGGAATCACATCGCGAATATTCCCCATTCCCGTCATAAACTGCACCAGCCGTTCAAAGCCCAAACCAAAGCCAGCATGAGGCACAGTACCATAGCGGCGTAAATCCAAATACCACCACAATTCCTCCTTGTTCATCCCCTGAGCTTCCATGCGTCTTTCCAACACATCCAGCCGCTCTTCCCGCTGGGAACCACCGATAATTTCCCCCAGCTTAGGAGCCAAAATATCCATGGCTCGCACGGTTTTCTCATCATCATTTAACCGCATATAAAATGCTTTAATTCCCACGGGATAATCGGTGACAATTGTCGGCTTTTTAAACAATTCCTCAGCCAAATAACGCTCGTGTTCCGACTGCAAATCCAAACCCCACTTGACGGGAAAATCAAACTTTTTGTCTGCTTTCTCCAAAAGTGCGATCGCCTCGGTGTAGGTAATCCGCTCGAACTGATTGTTAATGATATTTTCCGCAGTAGCCAGAACCGTCTTGTCAATGCGATCGTTGAAAAAGTCCATATCTTCCGGACAACGATCCAACACGTATTTAAAAATATACTTTAAAAACGCCTCCGCCAAATCCATATCACCCTGCAAATCGCAAAAAGCCATCTCCGGTTCAATCATCCAAAACTCAGCTAAATGCCGGGAAGTATTAGAATTTTCGGCTCGAAAAGTCGGGCCAAAAGTGTAAACATTGCCGAAAGCCATCGCCATAATTTCCGCTTCCAACTGACCACTTACTGTCAGATAAGCGCGTTTACCAAAAAAGTCTTTCGCATAATCAACTTCTTGAGAATCAGTGCGCGGGATATTTTTCAAATCGAAGTTAGTAACGGCAAACATTTCCCCCGCACCTTCGCAGTCGCTAGCAGCAATAATGGGAGTATGCACCCACAAAAAACCCCGTTCTTGGAAAAATTGGTGTATGGCTGCGGAACAAGCATTGCGAACCCGAAACACAGCACCATGGGTATTAGTACGAGGCCGCAAATGGGCGATCGTTCGCAAAAACTCCAAAGAATGCCGCTTCTTTTGCAGCGGATAACTTTGGGGGTCGGCATCCCCATAAACTTGAACTTGAGACGCTTTTAACTCAATGCGCTGTCCCTTTGCTGGAGATGCTACCAACACCCCCGACACTTCCACAGATGCACCTGTATTTAATTGTTTCAGTACATTTTCAAAATCTGGCAAATCAGCATTGATGACTACTTGTAAATTAGCCATCGCCGAACCATCATTGACTTCCACAAACGCAAATTCTTTCAATTCCCGCTTAGTGCGAACCCAGCCTTGAACAGTGACAGTTTCATCAGGTTCACCACCCCGCAAAATAGCAGCAATTCGTTGATTTGTCATATCCACTCCCGTTTATTTAATATTTTGCACTATATTTCTCTGTTTTCTCTTCCTCTGCGCCCTCTGCGCCCTCTGCGGTAAAAAAAATCACCAACTATCCCGCATAGGATTTCAAAATCCAACCTAGCAAAATACCAAGTCCCCCAAAACGAACTGCTTGCCAAAAAGGTTGTTTTATGCTAGCCCAGGAAAACAGACTGCTTTCTAAATTTAACTCGATCGTTTCTAATTCTTGCTCAATTTCCCGCAATTCTTTCTTCAGTTGCGGTAAGCGATTTTGGCGCTGTTGCTGGTGGATTGCTTCGCGCCGATGCCCCAGTTCCGCTTGGCGCTGGCGATCGACCTGAATTTGAGTGTAACGTTCTTTGACTGCTGCGAGCGATCGCTCCACCGTTGAGAGGGCTTGAACAAACTCGCTGTCATCATCTCCTGGTGTCTCTGGATTAAACTCTGACGGCTGTTGAGGCATTGTGATACGCAAATCTGACAATAATTAAAATTTAGTTGTTATTATGTGCAGTATATTTTTTAAATTCAGGAACTGTAGCCAAATCGCTATGATTACCAACTATGCTTGAAACTACACAAACGCCTAAAACTGTCAACCTCAACGAGCTTACCACAGTAGAACTAGCCCAAGCTCTTGCCACCCGCCTCGCCATCTCCGAAAAAGATTGGCATCGTCTCAAGAATAACCGTCCTGCTCGCGCCGCTGAGCAAGCTGGGGCTGCTTTGGTCTTTTTGCTCAAAAATCAGCCAGAAGAAGCCCTCCCTCGCTTGAATCAAGCCGCAGGATGGCTAGATCGATCGATCTCAGCTCCTCCTTGCCCCACCCACGGACACGGAAAATAGTTATGCAGTTTTGATCGAAACTAGGGAAACTCAAAACCCTCTGGTTTTAGATGCCCGACTTGTGGAAGAAGTCCGGCATCTAGGTGTGATATTTTGTTAGTGGGAGTGACTTATGCACAACAAGTAGACCGATCGAGATGTACGATCGGTCGATTCGGCAACCAGACAACTCTCCGGTTGTGACTGATGTTGACAATTCTGCCAAATATGTAGTAGTTTTACCGCCAGCGAGGTAGGCTTGAGGAACTGGGAACTTGTTTGCATACCCTTAACTCTGTACCCTGAGAATTCCACTCAACCCGATCGAATATCTGGTAAAGAATAAACAACCCCCTGCCGCATTCATTTTCAACGTCAGGGAGTTCACAGTTATCTGCAACATCGCTATCGCAATCATCTGTATAAAGGTTGCAATTGCAAGGGGCTTGAAACCCCGTTCCCTCGTCTGATATCACCCACCAATATTGATTTTGGACTATGGAAAAACGGACTCCAACAGTTTTACTGGGGTCCAATTTGTTTCCATGTTTAGCAGCATTTACCAAAGCTTCTTGAAGCCCTAACCGTAATTCCGCTTGCCAGTGAACCGGAACCTCTGCTAGGAGCAGATCCAAAACAGGACAAAGGTATAGAGTAGAAGCGAAGCTAATCGTAATCCAATTGCGCCCTACTGGACGGGCTGAGATAGCAATCACTCAGAAAACTCCCTAACTTTCAGGTGAATAATTTTCACACCCTGCATAGTTGGCTCCCCTAGTATTAACAATGCCGATCGATTGAGCGCCACAGCTCTATCTATATTTTAGAGTATCAAAACCCTGGATCAAAGCAAAGATCCTCACAAAATATTTTGCGACTCTCACAATAGGACTTTTTGCTCACTCAGCCACCCTGTCAGCGGAGTTCACCAAGGTCCCATTCCCAAAAACCTCAACTTGCCAATCTCCCAGATCCCCAATATCAATCAGTACAAAACCTACTTTAATCCCTCGATCCCTGCTCAGTCCCCGTGGATTGCTAGCTCTGCTTCGGTAGGTAATTAGCATAAGTTACCATTGTCAAACTCTTTTGATACAATAATTAATGTAAATAATCAATTTATTTACTTTCCACATATAAAAACCAAAATCTAGGCTTGGGCCTGGGGGGGGGTTCTCGATCCGGGATGGGACACTGGTCCTCTACCCAATCTTACGGATAACTATCCTCCGTAAGTCCTGTAATTTTTTACATCAGCCAAACAAACCCAACCATAACCGCCACCCCCATACCAGGCGCTACTGGCCGCCGTGGTTCATTTTGTTTTTTTATGCAGGTAATATAGTGTTTTTACGTAAGTATCAAGGGATGTTCTGGGCTGGCGATCGCGCGTGGGACTAAAGGCGATCGACAGTTAATGAATCAGAGTCCAAGTTTATATCTATAATTTAAAATTAGAATTCAAAAATTATAAAAACTATAAAAACTAAATAAATCAACCAAAACACAAGTAAATGCCATGTCACAGAAATACATAAAATTAGATGCCGAGGCTTATGAGTCCCTCACAAGAGAGCTCGCAACCCTGAAAGGGCGGCTGGCGGAACTAGAAATGGCAGATAAACAAGAGTCCGCTAGAGTTGCCAAACAAAAAGCACTGTTTGCCGTAGTCACCAAAATTCGCGAGTCTTTAGATTTAGATATTATTTTAAAATCAACCGCTACAGAAGTACGGCAACTGCTGAATGCCGATCGAGTGGGAATGTTTCAGTTTGACCCCAATTCAGGATTTGACGACGGGGAATTTGTCTCAGAAGACGTGCTGCCGGAGTTTGACTCCGCCAAAGCCATCAAGGTACACGATCGTTGTTTTGGAACACAATACGCAGTCAACTATCAACAAGGAAAAATTCAGGCAGTTACTGATATTTACAACGCCGGATTGAGCGATTGCCATATTGCAATTCTTTCCAGGTTTCAAGTCAAAGCCAACCTAATTGTACCTTTAATTAAAGGCAATCAACTATGGGGATTAATCTGCATTCACCAATGTCGTAGTCCACGCCAGTGGCAGGAAGATGAAATTGAGTTTGTTACTCAAATTTCAGTTCATTTGGGAGTAGCAATACAGCAAGCAGAACTTTTAGAAAAAGCTGAAAGGCGGTCCACAGCACTCCAGACAACTCTTGAGGTGCAATTGCAAAAAAGGACTGAAGAGTTAGTTAAGGAAGCAGAGCGAGAACGAGCCATCACTCGCATGATTGACAAGATTCGCCAAACCTTAGAGATCGAAATAATTTTCCAGACAGCAGCCACAGAGGTGCGAAAACTGTTGAATGTCGATCGCATTGCTATTTATCAATTTCGCGAAGACTATTTCGGTGACTTTATCTTTGAATCTGAATCTGGGGAATGGCCTAAATTGGTAGGTAGTGGTTGGGAAGACCCTTACTTAAACGAACACAAAGGAGGCAGATTCCGCAATGCCGAAATCTTTATCGCTGACGATATATACAACGCCGGTCAGAGTGATTGCCACATCGAAGCTTTAGAATATTTTGGTGTTAAATCCTGTGCCGTAGTTGCTATTTTTAAAGGAGAAAAACTTTGGGGATTGCTGAGTGCATTTCAACACACTGGTCCGCGACATTGGGAAGAAAATGAAGTCAAATTACTAACTCAAATTGCTACCCATTTGGGAGTGGCATTGCAGCAGTTAGAATACCTAGAAAAAATTCAATTTCAAGCTAAACAGCAGGCAAAAGCAGCCGAACAGGAGCGGACTTTAGCCAGAGTAATTGAAAGGATTCGTCAAACCCTAAACATTGACAAAATTTTCAGTGCTACTACTCAAGAAGTTCGCCAAATCCTCAACTGCGATCGCGTAGCAGTTTACCGTTTCTTTCCTGACTGGAGTGGCGAATTTGTCTCGGAGTCCGTAGCCGAAGGCTGGATATCTTTAGTAACTGAAAAAATTAAAACCGTCTGGCAAGATGAATACTTGCAAAATACTCAGGGAGGTAGGTATCGCAATCAGGAGATTTTTGTAGTAAATGACATTTACAAAATTGGCCACTCTCAGTGTCACCTAGAAATTCTAGAGCAAATTGAAGCCAAAGCATATTGTGTGGCCCCAGTTTTTGTAGGTAAAAATCTGTGGGGTTTGCTAGCAGCTTATCAAAACTCAACTTCTCGTCAATGGGAACCTGGAGAAGTCAGGTTGCTGGCTCAGATTGGCAGTCAATTGGGAGTAGCCATGCACCAAGCAGAATTGCTAGATCAAACTAAAAAGCAGTCCTGGGAATTGCAGACAACTTTGGCAGATTTGAATGCCATTGTTGACAACTTGGCTGACGGATTATTAGTTACAGATATAGAGGGTAAAATTACGAGGTTTAACCCAGCTCTCCTCGCACTGTTTGAATTAAAAGATGTGGAGTTGAAAGGCAAAAAAGTCTCTGATATCTTTGCTAAAAACTTGGCAAGGCTGGCTGATGAAGCGGAACGCAATGAGGGAGAAATTGTGACCCTTGAGGTGGAACTGGGAAATAACCGAATCGGTCAAGCTTTGGCAACCAATATTCTCAAAGAAGCTGTGAACGATGAAGTAGATCACTCCCTTGGTTCGGTTATTTTGATTAGGGATGTCACCGTTGAACGAGAAGTTGACCGGATGAAAACTGACTTTTTGGCTACAGTTTCTCACGAACTGCGGACACCTCTAACCTCTGTGTTGGGTTTTGCTTCAATCATCAAAGAAAAACTAGAAGATGTGATTTTTCCGGCCATACCTATCGAAGACAAAAAAACCAAAAAAGCTTTGCACAAAGTGGGAGATAATATCAATATTATTGTCTCAGAAGCTGAGCGACTCACCTCTTTGATTAATGATGTTTTGGATATTGCGAAGATGGAGGCGGGCAGAGTAGATTGGCAGTTGCAACCAACCGATCCAGTGCAAATATTAAAACAGGCGATCGCCGCTACTTCATCTTTATTAGAAAAAAATAATTTGAAATTGATTAAGGATTTTAAGCCGGGACTTCCCCAGGTATTAGTTGACCGCGATCGCATGGTTCAAGTATCTATCAATTTGCTCTCGAATGCCGTAAAGTTCACCCAATCAGGTTCCGTCACTTGCAAAGCAAGAGTAGAGAATGATGAGATAGTTATTAGTATTATAGATACTGGCATAGGTATTGCACCAGAAGACCAAAGCAAAGTTTTTGAAAGATTTAAACAAGTGGGAGATATCCTGACCCAAAAGCCAAAAGGTACAGGCTTGGGGCTGCCAATTTCCAAACAAATTATTGAACATCACGGCGGTAGAATTTGGCTAGAAAGTGAAGTTGGTCGCGGCAGCACTTTTTCCTTTAGTATACCGATCGTAAACAATGTTCCACCTGTAGAGAACTGGGAAAATTTCAATGATTTAATCTCACAATTAAAACATCAGGTTGTCAGCAGAACTGCGACAAATACTAAAGAAGTCAAGCAGATTCTCGTTGTTGACGACGAGCCTAACATCCGGGAACTGCTCCGACAGTCACTGGAAGAAGAAGGGTATGAAGTTACGGAAGCATTTAATGGCATCGATGCTATTTCTAAAGCAAAATCTTTAAAACCTGATCTGATTATTTTAGATATAATGATGCCACATATAGATGGTTTTGATGTCGCTGCTGTTCTCAAACATGACCCCCAGACTATGGGTATTCCCATTGTCATAGTTTCTTTGATTCACGATCTGGAAAGGGGCGCTCGCTTGGGGATAGACAGCTATTTTACCAAACCTATCAACGTAGGAAGACTATTGAGAGAAATTGGCTTGCTCCTAAATCCAACTATGTCTAACAAGACTGTATTGGTGGTAGATCGCAATCCTTCAAATCTGAAAACAGTCTCGGATGCTTTGGTCTTTCAAGGATATAATGTCATCAAAGCCTATAATGCTGAAGAGTGTCTGAATCTAGCTATATCAAGGAAGCCAAATTTGATTATTATTGATGAAGTATTATCTCAAGAAAAAGAACTTGTCAAAACTTTGCGCCTGACTGATGGCTTGGAAAATGTTTCCTTAATTTTTATGGGAAATATGTCAGAAAATACCCTACCTAAAAAAGTAGAGCAGTCAAACAACAACACCTAGAAATCTTAAAGACTTCTGAAAAATTTGGATTTACTACATAAATCTAGGTTCTGAACATCCTTAAATTTCCCGATTGAATCTGAACAACTTACTGAAAAATATTGAGGAAAAATGGCAGTTAAAAAAGTTTTAATTGTAGATGATGAACCGAACATTTTGATTTTGATGGAGCAGGCTCTGGAAAAATTGGAAGATGAGGATGACGTAGAATTAATCACGGCTAAAAATGGACTGGAAGCACTTGATATAATCAAGGAAGAAAAGCCTGATTTAGTTTTTCTGGATGTCATGATGCCGAAAATGAGCGGACTAGAAGTATGCAACACTGTTAAAAACGAGCTAAAAATGGATGATGTTTATATTATTATGTTGACAGCCAAGGGACAAGAATATGATAAACAAAGTGGTATGGCTGTGGGGGCAAATCTTTACATGACTAAACCTTTCCGCCCGAAAGAAGTCCTGCAAAAAGCTAGAGAAGTTCTCGGTTTGACTTGACACCCTTTCAGATATCTGCAATATAGCTCTGCCTTTATTAATTATTTTTGGGAGAGCTAGTGACTGATTTGAAAATAACTCGCGAGAGTATACTCATAACTAAATAGCAAAATTAATGGTTCGTATTAATCTGAAAAAATTGATTTCTAAAAAAGATTTTCAGGCAGTTATTAAGGGTGCTATTTCGGCTCTAGATGCTCCGATCGCAATTCGTAATATTGAGGGAGTTATTTTATTGGGTGAAGACACTCATCCATGCTTATACAAATACCCTGTGGTGCTAGCCGATGAAGTAATTGGTTATGTCACAGGCTCTCAAAAAGCAAAATTCATTGCTGATTTGATTGGCTATGCTGCTCAAGCTGATTCGGATACAAGAACTTTGGCTATGGATACTTTGGAAAAGTACGAAGAAGTGAATTTTTTGTACGATTTTTCCAGCAAAATTTCAAGTTGTTTAGGAGTCTCTGAAGTCACGGATTTAGTGGTAACAGAAGCCAAGAAATTGATTGACGCTACCAATATTTCGCTGATGTTAGTTAATCATAAAATTGGTAAATTAGAGGTGATTTCAGCCAGGGGAAAAAAGTATAATAGCAAAACAACAATTGGTCCAAATGTGGGAATAGCAGGTCACATTCTCGTGTCTGGAAAAGCTGAAATAGTCAATGATGTGCTTTCCGATCCCAGATATGTTAAGGGAAACAATGAGCTGCGTTCTCTCATTTGCGCTCCTTTAACTACACAAAGTGGTACGATAGGTGTCATCAATGTTAGTAATAATCAACTCGTAAACTATACAGCACAGGATTTAAAACTTTTGACAGCTTTGGCTTCCCAAGCAGCAGCGGCGATCGAGAATGCGCTATTGCATGAAAGTAAATTGAAGGAAGAACGGATTAAGAATAATTTGGAAAGATATCTTTCTCCCCACGTCGTTCAAGCAGTTATCGAAGCTAAAGGAGAAATTTCTCTGAGTCCAACTAAGCGCAATATCACGGTGCTTTTTTCGGATATTAGAGATTTTACTACCAAGTGCGAAGAACTTCCGGCTGAAAAGATAGTGCTCTATTTAAATGAATATTTTACCCAGATGGTAGAGGTAATTTTTAGTAAACAAGGTACGGTAAATAAGTTTGTGGGAGATATGATTGTGGCAATGTTCGGTGCTCCTTCGGAAGTTGCCGATCGAGAACGGAAAGCGATCGAAACTGCGATCGATATGCAGCGTCGGATTGAAGAAATTTCGATTCCTTGGATTAGGGATAACTTTCTCACAGGTATTGGTATTAGTGCGGGTGAGGTGGTTGTAGGAAATATTGGTTCGCCGCAGCACATGGATTATACTGCGATCGGGGATGAGGTGAATATTGCCTCTAGGTTGCAGTCCATTGCTAAGGGAAAACAAATTTTGGTTAGCGATAGTGTGTATAGCGCTACTAAAGATATGTTTGAGTTTAAAGAGATGGGTCAAGTGATAGTTAAAGGTAAGAAGAAAGCTGTAAAAACTTTTGAAGTGATTTATCAAAAATGAAGTAAATATAGCAATCCTTGCAGGAGTCACAAATTTTTAACCCCACCCCAAACCTCCCTTTAGTAAGGGGAAGGAGTAAGACGTTCACAAATGATTTAGGATTGCTATAGGAATCAGAAAAGAGGTCATTAAATATAGTTGGGCGATTTGGGCGGTTTATTTGCTAAGCTAGAAATTGCACTCTGTCAATAAACCTTAGATTTATGCACAGGTTATTAACTGGGAAACTGCGGGTAGAACATTTAACCATACCGATCGCCAATCTTCCAGCAAATCTATCGGGTACTAAACTGGTACAACTGACTGATTTTCACTATGACGGGGTGCGGCTGTCGGAAGGTTTACTATTCGAGGCGATCGCTGCGGCAAATGAAGCGGAAGCAGACTTGATTTTCTTAACCGGGGATTTTGTCACTCTGGAAACTGCCCCGATTCACGACTTAGTGCAACGATTAAAAAACTTGCAAAGTCGGGTGGGAATTTATGCTGTTTTAGGCAATCACGACCACTATTGGCCTGGAGGTAAAATAGAGGTTACTAATGCTTTAAATAACGCGGGAATTCGGGTTTTGTACAATGAAGCTACCTATCCTTTGGGAGAAAATTTAGCTTTAATTGGGTTGGCGGATTTTTGGTCTGGGGATTTTCAACCTGAACCTGTAATGACATCAGTCGATCTATCCATCCCTCGGATTGTCTTGTCTCACAATCCTGATACTGCGGAAAAGCTGCAAGGATACCGGATTGATTTGCAGTTTTCGGGACACACCCACGGTGGTCAAATAGTGATTCCCGGTATTGGGCCTGTGTATGCTTGGCTAAAAAAAATTAGCTCTGCTATTCCTCAATGGGTACGTAATTGGATGCCTTTTTTATCCATTGACGATCGAGTAGTTACTCACTGGGAATGGGCCAGTGGTTTACATCGGGTGGGGAATAATTTACTATACGTGAATCGCGGTTTGGGAACCTATGCACCCGGAAGGCTATTTTGTCCGCCGGAAGTGACAGTAATTACTTTAATTTGTGAATGAGTAATATCAATTTTTTATGAGGCTGTATAGAATCCGATCCCCCCTAACCCCAATTTCATAAAGTAGCGCTACATAACTCCCTCCCAACTCCGCTTAGTAATGGGAGCTTTGAACTGCATCTGTAGCAAATATTTATGAAATTGGTATAAGTCCTGTTTTAGAAATGCTTTTGTCCTGACCGATCGCCCCCTTGGTGGGGTGAAGTTAAAACAAAAAGTGGTATATACCGGAGTGGTACATATACCACTTACATATACCACTGGCTATAAAACTGCACCTTTGGCTAAAGATACTGATAGCATCAAAGCATTGTGGAGTAAGAAATGTACGGAGAGGGTGGGATTTGAACCCACGTTAGAGTCACCCCTAAAGTAGATTTCGAGTCTACCGCATTCAACCGCTCTGCCACCTCTCCAATTGGTTGGCTACTCTACAATAATTGCATAACGCGAGGTAAAAATCAACCAAAAACTTCAGGTTGTAGTTGCGACGCTAATTTGGCGATCGGATCAAGCGGTTGTTTGTTGGTATCTAGAACGAACACAAAGTTAGACATAAAAGTCCTCTGATTACTCAGGTTATGTTTTCCTCGTCAATGTTAGCGAGGCTTGTCGTGCCGGAGACACTTCCTTAGCTAAATAAAGATGTTTAATCTCCGGCGACAGAGCTACAGGCTCCAAAGCACCCGTAGGTGTCGTGACCCTGCTAACGTAGCCTAGTTAAAGGCTTAGACTGGCTACCTTGTCCACTTTTGTCCAGTGATTAGCGGATAGCCGATTTAGGCGATGGGGCCGCAAATTTTGTTGAGACCTTGAGTATTTTGTATCTTAACGCACCACGCGCCACATTTGCCCATCTGCTATACAAATACTAGACAAGTCTAGACATTTGCTTCTTACTTCATCGGGGGCATGGGAGCGGCTATCCCTCAGTAAGCTTTCACGGTTTAGCCAACCGTGATAAATTTATTGCTGCATTCAAATCCCTGTCTATCGAATGACCGCAACTTTCACAGTTATAAGTCCTTTCTTTTAACGGCATACCTATGCCAGCGTGTTTACTCATAACTGTTGATTGACTTTTGTTTAGCTTTAACTTTGTTTTGATGGATAGAAGCATTGTTCGACCTCAACACTGGATTTCTTTGTTTAACTCTGCCACGTCCTGTACTGGTTTGTCAATAGCATTTTTTAAATTTTCTTTGATTTCCTTGGAGTAATTTCGTAGACCGTATAACCGACAGGAGAAACAGTGAATTATTGCCATCAGGTCTTCTACTAATTCATGTTGAGGAGACAGTGATTCTTGGTTGGCGACTATAATTTCACATCCGACTGATACGGCAAGTTCTTGGATGAATTCAAAGGCAAAATCGTCTTCTGTGTAAAACCGATGACCTGATAGGGTGCGCTTGGCCGGTAGCTTCCCTGAGACATCCCAACGCTGGAGTGTTTTTACTGACAATCCCAGCTTTTTTGCAAAAACGCGCGAGTTTAAACAAAATGGTACACCGTAGTTTTGTCGATAAGTGTACCATTCTGTCTACTTATTTGCTATCTAGGTACTAGCTCTACAAAACAGAAGTTTGATTTTCTTGCGACTCCAGGGTGGTCTTAAATCCCCCTGCTGGTGTCCACAGCAAGGCTCCATCCCGTCCCGTCCAGAAAATTTGGGTTTTGGTTTTTTGAAGTTGTGCGGCCGTTTCCGGGTCAATTTCGTCAGCAGTGGCGATCGCCACTTTTGGCCCAATCGCCGTTAATAACTCCGGTGTCAGGGTTTTCCCCGACCACCACAGCACTTGAGCTGGCTTTAAACTTCCCGTTGCTACCAATTTTTTTTGGGCTTCTGGTGCTATTTCACCCAGCAGCAACCAAGTTCGTCCACCCACCAGCAGTTCTACAACCGGGATTTCTGCATTCACAAACTGCAACTGCACAGAGCCCAGATTAATGGTGCTGTTAGTTTCTAAAGGAAAGTAAACTCCTTGGCGAGATTGCACCGCAGTCATCAATTCTTGACCGCTGGCATAGTTAATTTGTTTGGGAGATGTGTTATCATAGAATGTTTGAATTGGCAAGCGTTCTAATAATTTTCCCCAACCTGCGTTTAAACCTAAATGAGGATGGGTGGCGATCGCAAAATTCACAGAATTGATACCTTGTTGCTGCAAGAAAGGCAATACTATAAACCGGACTGTATTGTCATCACCGCTATTAATTAGTGATACTTTTCCCCGTTCTTGTATTACCAAAACAGGTTCCCTCGATGTCGCCAGCAAAGTAACTTGAAATAAAGATAATTGACTGTGCCAAGCTGGTAAAACTATGATGCTAATTCCCGCCACAATTGCCAGGGGTAAAATTGAGGCTGATGAAAAAATTGGCAGCGAAACAACAGTGCTTTTTCCCTTCTGGCTTCCCCTCTTGGGGGCGGTAGGTGCGGGTTCTTCTCTTCCTTGGGGGGGGGTTGACTTTCTCCCCAGCCAAACCCAGCAAATTAAACTGTAAAGTGCGATTAGCTGCAACTGGGATACTTGGCCGACAGCTACCGAATTACCCGGTAACTGGGAGAAATATTCAGCGATCGCAATTAACCCTTTTGCAGGATACTCTAGCAGTTGCGCTAACCCACTACCAGCCGGTGGAAAAATCAATCCAGCTAAGGCACTAATCATTCCCCCAATACTCAAAATCCAGAGTAAAGGAGCTGCAATAATATTGACTAAAATACTGTAGGGAGATACCACATTAAAAACGTAAAGTAGCAAGGGTAATACCCAAACTGAAGCAGCGATGGGAACCACAAAAATAGAAGCGATCGCCGGTGGCATCCAGTCCAACTTTGCCATCAGCGGTGGTGTGGTAACTATCAATCCCAAAGTTGCTAAAAAACTGAGTTGAAAACCTAAATCCCAAATCCACAAAGGATTAACTAGCAGTAAAATTATCGCAGCGATTAAGAGCAATCCCAGAGGCTTAACTTCTCGCTTTAGTAGCAAAGCAAATAATGTTCCAAATCCCATTAAAGCAGCGCGACATACTGAAGCTTCAAAGCCTGTTAATCCCACTAGCAGCAATAAAGCGCCGACTCCAAAACTAAACTGCAACTGTTTGGAAAAACGCCTGGTTAAAGCGAGAACTAAAGCTAAAACCATCGAAACTTGAGTGCCGGAAGCTGCGATCGCATGGGCTAATCCAACTTGCACAAAATAGTCGCGGATGTTATAAGGTAAATCTACTGCTTGCTTGCCGAGGGCGATCGCACTAATTAAGGTGCCTTCAGGAACATTCAAGTGAAATAGTTGCGATCGCACAATCCGTTGTCGCATGGCTTGAATGTGTGATTGGGGCATGGCGCTGGACTCGGAAAAACTAGCAGCTTGGTTCTCACTTCCATTAACATCAGCGATCGCATTTTCTCTCTTCCAGTCAATTTGGCTTCCTTTGAGACCCGCAAAAGCCCCCGATCTGGCTAAATATGCTTCAAAATCAAAAGCCCCTGGATTTGATGGCCGCTGCGGTTTGTACAAAGAGCCCACCACGGCGATCGTATTGTCTTCGTACAAACCTGTGGCTTGCAACAAAGGTACTGTGACGTAAAGTTGACCGGATACTTCCCGATTTACGACTACTCCTCCCTCGCCGCCGTTGATTTCGCTAACTAGATTGGTGTCTAGCCAAAATTGCGATCGTCCCGATCGAGTCAACCGTGGCGTACTAACAACTCTACCGCGCACTGTCACGGCGATTTCTTGAGTATTACCACCAGCCGGAATCAGTTTGCTGATGTCATTAATGGCTGGTACTGGCGAGCGAATTTGAAAATAAAAGCTAGCGAGAAATCCCGTCAAACCTGCGAGGAACCATACCCATTTCGATCTCGGCAATATTTGATAAAAATTCAATTCTTCCGTTTTTTCTAAGGAAGAATCAGTAGGATTTTTAGTAGTTCTGCTGCGTCTTTTTTTAGTATTTTTTACAGCGTTTCGAGTGTATGTTCGCAAAAAATTCGGTAAGGCGATCGCCGTAACAACTCCCAAGGAAAGTACACCGTAACCACCCCAAGGAAGCGCTGTAGAAATCAATCCCAAAATGTAAGCTAAACAGAAAATTACACCCGTTGCTTGATTCATCTAAACCTAAAACACCATAGCTATTATATCCCCGACTTCACCGCAGAAGTCAGGGATGTGGGTATGCTCGTGAACAAACCTGACGGTCTACTGAGTACAGTTAGACCGCGGGCTTCTTTTTCCTTTTTTGCAAAGGCTTTTTTGAGTGACGGAGTTCCCCCGCCACTTTCTTAAATAGACAAACCCAATTTTAAACCGAAAGCCGCGTGGAGTACCATCACTGCCAGGGCTGTCGTGCCCAAATAAGCGTGAACAGCGCGCAGTGCCAGCTTGTCGCCGCCAAAACCTGTTAGGGAAATCAAACTATTAACAGTCAACAATACAATGATTGTCGAACCAGTCCAAAAATGAGGACTTTCCATGACTGGCTGGTGTTGGATCACCAGAGACAACAAGCCGCCAGTGTAGCCCAAAGCGATGAACAAAAACATCCAGGGAGCAAGTTTGCGGTGATCGGAGCGACTTTTGATGGCCACGTCTTTATCGGTGGCCAAACGTCCTTGCCATCCTGTATAACCCACAAAACTGCCCATCGCTACCACCACGATGCCCATCATGACTGGGTGTCCCCAATGGGTAATCGGTTCGGGAATTCCCAGGCTGCGGAATTGACTGGCTATAGGCTCTAGAATTTCGCTTAAATTTACCATTTGATTCTGACTCTCAACTTCCCGGTCGATTTTTTCGGAGCAATTTTAAATACATTATAAAATATTATGGTTGCCTGGGCGATCGTCAACTTTAATCAACACCAATTGGAAATTATAGAAACCAACTGAAAACATACATTTAAACAAAACTTAGCCGGCTAAGGCCGGCTGTGAGATTTCGACAGCATTGCTGCTGCTTCAAATTAATTGTTAGTCTTATAGACTAAATCAAAGGGCAAAAATCAACGCAGTTCACCCATTTAACATACCCCCTGACTGCGCCTCGCCAATCTTCACAGCCTCATCCTCACTCTGAATTGATAGCTAAAGCAAAGGAGCCGTCCCTCAAAGCTCGGATCATAATGTTCCGAGCGCCGCCCCAATCTCGGTCATGTTCGTGACCGCAGTTAGGGCATTTAAATGTTTTAGAGCCACCTAATTTATCATAAACTGATCGCTCCGCAACTTCTGGCCTTCTCAACATACTCCCTGGGGAGTGGTTGGCAGCAGGGAAGCATAGACTTTCGCTGTCGGCTCCTTCGGATAAAAGCCATCGCTAGACTCGTTGGGCCGTAGCCAAAGTAGCTTCCGAAGGTTGGATATGGTACTTGACGAGATTTGCCAGTTCTTGTAACTGACTAATCGCTTCTGCACCTTCTAGTTTCATCAGTTCCCGATCGTCCCGCATCTCAGTCCAAGTGATACCATAATCTGACACTAAAAATCGAATCAGATGATTATCCGTCAAACTGACCATAAATGAGGCACTGTTCATCTGACCCCCGCAAGTGTAGCAGGATGCCAGATAACCCCGATGCTCTAGCACGATCGCTAAAGCTTGGAGGTTCATTACCAAATCTTGGACGAATTTACGGTGTTGTTCTGCAAGTCTCAGAAACACAGTTTTTCTCCTATCACCACGCCGTTTATTTTATACCCAATTTCATAATTTCTTAATGATTGGGTCCCTAGGTGCTGGTACAGTATACGTTCAGTATGCTAGAAAAAAATCAAATTAGCGATCTCTTCAGCCCACCATTACTAGATTAACCCAGTTGTGTTCTCCACGGAGTATCAGCAGCGACATTCAGATCAAACACTCTGCCACAGAGCGCTCAAGCCACAAAATTTGCCTTCTGTAATCGGTGATTCAGCCATTGAATCACCCAAAGATACAAATAACTAATGATAGCTATGTAGTTAGTTAAGTAGAAGATGTCAATCGCCCTGGGGATACTCATCCCAAAGAGTCGTCGTCTGTCGTAAGCTCCGAAAATCGCCATTTCCCAAGATCAAATGATCCAGCAGCGGAATACACAAAAACTGGGCGCCAGCCAGCAACTGTCGTGTCAAAGCAATATCCTCCGGGCTCGGTTCCAGATTTCCCGACGGATGATTGTGGGAAATAATCGCCCTGGTGGCCCCTTGACGGATTACCTCCCGAAAAATATCCCTAGGGTGAGCCAAAGTCTCCGTCGCAGTGCCGATGGTAATTACCTGAGTTCCCAGCAGCCGATTTTTTACATCCAGCAACACCACAGCAAAACGTTCCTGAGACTGCCACATCAAATCCTGACTCAGAGCAGCCGCAGCCGATTGGGGAGAGTCAACAATTGCCAAATCCGGTGGCCGCGACTGAAACACCCGCTTACCCAATTCTACCGCAGCCAAAATCCCCGTCGCCTTAGCCGGACCAATCCCGTGAATCTGGGTCAACTCCTGCACGCTAATATCTCGCAGCACAGCCAGAGGGTCCCGCTGGTGCTGGCTCAACTGATTTAAAATATATTGTCCCAACCCCACAGCCGAAAGCTTGCCCTTTCCCTGCCCAGTACCGAGCAGAATCGCAATCAGTTCCGCCGTCGCCAAACTTTTTGGGCCACTAGCCATCAAGCGCTCCCGCGGCCGTTCACTTGTCGGTAAATCGACAATTCTCAAGCTGTAAGTCATCGAATTTTAGATTTGAGATTTGAGATTTGAGATTGAACCTACAGATGAATCCAGGGGCTTGTGGTCAGGATGCTAGGTTTTTCTAAGTGTCTAGGGCCGCGGACGCACCAACATTGCAAGCTCAACCAAGTTCCCATATTAGCCGATCGCTCTCTCTGTTAAAATCAGTGCGATCGCGTAAAAAACCCCAAGGAATTGACCAAGGCGGTGCGGAATTTACGGCGGTTTTTGATAAATATTTATATATTAAATAATTAATAGCTTTTTAAATAACCAAAAATTTCAGCTTAAAATGTACGAAAACTTCCTAGCCAAAACTATGCAAGTCCGTTTTAATGTAGTTCGCCAAAATCAAAACGAACCTCCCCACGTTCATACTTACACGCTAGAGGTAGAAGAAAGCAATACTATCCTCGACTGCCTCAATAGCATTAAGTGGGAACAGGATGGCACCTTAGCCTACCGCAAAAATTGCCGTAACACAATTTGTGGTAGTTGTTCCATGCGGATTAATGGTCTATCGGCATTAGCTTGCAAAGAAAATGTTGGCAGCGAACTCGCAAGACTTGATAAAATAGCTAATTTCAGTTCGGCAGAAAAACCAACCGATTTCATCCCAGAAATTACGATCGCCCCCATGGGAAATATGCCCGTAATCAAAGATTTGGTCGTAGATATGACCAGTTTTTGGGACAACCTGGAAGCCGTTGACCCCTATGTCAGCACTTCGGGGCGAGCAGTGCCAGAACGCGAATTTCTGCAAACACCAGAAGAGCGATCGAAACTCGACCAAACAGGCAATTGCATCCTCTGCGGCGCGTGCTATTCTGAGTGCAACGCCCGCGAAGTCAACCCAGAATTTGTCGGGCCCCACGCCCTAGCCAAAGCTTATCGCACCATCGCCGACTCCCGCGATAGCGATACAGAAAATCGCCTGGAAAAATATAACCAAGGCACAGAAGGCGTTTGGGGATGTACCCGTTGTTACTACTGCAACTCGGTTTGCCCCATGGAAGTTGCGCCGATGGATCAAATTGGTAAGATTAAACAAGAGATTCTCGATCGCAAAGATGACCAAGCCAGTCGATCGATTCGCCACCGCAAAGTCTTAATCAATCTAGTCAAAGAAGGTGGCTGGATAGACGAGCGTAAATTTGGCATCGAAGTAGTAGGAAACTACTTCCGCGATGTCCAAGGTTTATTAAGTCTCGGCCCCTTGGGTTTAAGAATGATCGCTCGCGGCAAATTCCCCTTATCCTTTGAGAGTTCAGAAGGTACTAACACCATCCGAGATTTGATTGAATCAGTTCAAAGTTTAGAAAAATCAACAGATTAACTGTTTGTTGTCATGTTTTGGTAAAATTGCCTAGTTGGAGATTCTGGGGATGAGATAACAGGTAGATACCTCGTATTTCCCATCCTCAATCCCTGCTCTCGATTTTAAAGAAGCGTAAATGTGGTGAGACTTCCCCGAAATTTTGCTTTGGTTTGGCATCGAGCCAGCCAAAAACTCGTTGTTTTGGGAGAAATCTAAGAGTAAATAAGGAGTTTGACAATGATCAAAAAAAAAATTAAGCTGCTGGTAATTAAAATTTACGATAAGTTATTTTCCAAAATAGGAAATTTGGCGATCGACAGATACATGGAAACCCGCTTTCTATTCAAATACTTGCTTTACGGGAATGAAGACCGTTTGCAAATAGCAGAAACTGCGGTGATTAACAATGCTACTTTTAATACAATCTCCGGCGACATCAAAATAGGAGAATATGTATTTTTTGGACTGAATGTTTCAGTTTTAACAGGAACCCATGATTATAACAAGTTTGGTCGTGAAAGACAAATCACTGTTCCAGGCTTTGGCAGAGATGTCATCATCAAAGAAGGAGCTTGGCTGGCTAGTAATGTGACGGTGATTGGTCCTTGCATCATAGGAGAGCATTCAGTAGTAGCTGCTGGTTCCCTAGTGAATAAAGACGTAGAGCCTTATAGTATTGTGGCGGGAATACCTGCGAGAGTTGTCAAAAAAATCGACCCCCCTTCCAATAGCGATCGCACTTTCTCTGAATAATATTACGGAGTTTCATGTCTAGAATTGAATTATCTCAATCCTCCGCAGAGCCATTAAATCCCGCCAAATCAACAAGAATTCGGCTTGAATTTTTAGATGGAATGCGGGGGATTGCAGCTCTCTACGTGGTCTGGTTTCACATTTATCTTGATGTCATTAACACCAAATCAGGAATAATAAAATTCCCTTACTTGTTGAACTCAATAATAGAAGTCTTCATGTCTCATGGAGCATCCAGTGTTGCCATCTTCATTGTACTTTCTGGCTATTGTTTAATGTTACCTGTTGCTAAATCTAGCGATGGTAAACTGCGAGGTGGAGTTGTTAATTACATCAAGCGACGGGCCCGAAGAATTTTACCTCCTTATTACGCAGCCCTTTTCTTTTCCTTGCTGTTGTCAGCTTTAGTACCAGCAACTTTAATGTCTGCTACAGGATGGCATTGGAATTCTGGACAACCTGCTTTCACTCTAGATGGCATCTTATCACACTTATTGCTGCTTCATAACCTCAAGGGTCAATGGGTCTTCCTGATCAATCCCCCCATGTGGAGTGTAGCACTAGAATGGCAAATCTATTTCGTGTTTGCATTTTTACTACTACCTGTATGGCGACGCTTTGGCATCATACCTGTCTTAGTTGTGGCGAGTATATTTGGTGCTGTAATTGGTTTTCGCATCGCCCATTGGTGGTACATAATCCTATTTACACTAGGCATGATTGGTGCCACGATCGGATTTTCTAAAAAGCAATCCTTAGTAAAATTGAAAGAAAGATTTCCTTGGGATTTAGTGACGAGTCTACTAGGTGGAATTTGGATTAGTTTAGTCATTGCCAATGCCTTCGATCTGATTCAAGTAAACATCATTTTTGACGATATTTTATTGGGTCTAGTAGCTACGGGGTTAATTATCTCCTGCACGCGGTTTTTATCGGAGGGATTAAAAACTAATTTCCAAGGTATTTTGAAGATATTAGAAGGGCGATGGCTAGTTAAATTAGGGTCTTTTTCTTATAGCCTGTACTTAGTACACACCATAGCAATGGCACTACTTCAATTCGGTCTCAAAGATGTAATGCGAACACCTTTAGTCAATTTTATCCTACTTTCACTATTAGGATTACCACTATGCCTCTTGAGTGCTTATATTTTTCATATAATCTTTGAGAAACCATTTATGAGCAACTAAACTAAAAAAGCCAAATATCAGCACCCAGACTTATGGAAAAAGTCGGAGTGCTAACAGAATAGAAATTACAGAAATAGCGATGCAATACCGATCGCGATCGCCCCAATAGCCAATAACAAAGACCAGAAGCGGTGATAACTATTAACCGTCGTACCGCTATCGCTTTCAAGCTGAATTAAATCCATCCAAGGTGCGACACCACGGCGGAACCAACCCAAAGCCTTAACATCCATCCCAATCAAACTTTTCACCCGTTTCATCCCAAACAGAAAATTACCAATCGGGCCAAAACGAGAAGCATAACGCAGATAAATCATCCCGGTTCTATCTTGCAATTTCAAATCAGAACCGAAAGCATAACCAGCATCACCACGACCAATTAATTCGCCCTGAAGTTTCGCAGGTTGACCCCGCAAAGGACTAGCATAGGGGTCAGACATTAAAGTTAAAACATCCAAACTCTCTGCTTGGTTGTATGTAGGGAACATCACCAAAGTCTTCAGGAAAATCCCCGTACCCAAACCAATTAAAGGACAGGCAATCATCATCATCGGATTGGCAGCCGACAGGGAAATTCCGATCGCAAAACCCACAGACAAACCGACAATTTCTGCACTGTAAAGCAGCAAATCCAACACAAAATTGCCGTACAATTTCCGCTTGCTCAAATTGTGGCCTTCGCCGACAATCCTCCCCATATCAAACTCAGTATCTAAGCCTAATTGTTCCGCATAAGTGCTCAAAGCGCGAACTCGTTTACCAGTCAGCGGGTGAGTTGAATTCAACTCCATCCACCAAGCCCAAGGGTTAAACATATCCCACAAAAATACCCGCCCGATCTTTTCTGGTTCCGAAGAAATCCGGTAAGCAGTGCCTGTAGATGTGGCAGCTTTGGCATCGTAAATGCCTAAAGCGCGAGTTCCTTCTAATAAGCGGCTGGGTTCTGTTGCCCTTTGTCCTTCTTCCAAAATTCCGTAAGCAATTTTGACTAAAGCGCGGGACAAAGCATTGGGGTTGCCAGTAGTTTCAGCAGCAAAATGGTCAGCAAAATATTCCCTGGTGCGCGACAAGTATAGTAACAAATAAGTGCCGACAATGTAAAACAAATAAGCCACAGCCGCTACGGAACTGGCCGCATCTTTCACTTTTTCCCCACCCCTATTGCCGAGCCTGTGAGCGGTAGTGTAAATTAAATAAGTAATCTGCACTAAAGTCGAAGCTAAAGTCATGACTGCAAAATCCCAGTGGACGATGTGACCCAGTTCGTGGGCATAAACAGTGGCAACTTCATCGTCATCTAAATAGGTAAAAAGACCTTCACTGACGACGACGCGAGCGCTGTTTGGAAAGGAACCGTAGGTAAAAGCAGTGGGGTTTTGGTCATCGATAATTCCTAACCGTGGTTGCTTCAATTTGTGCTGCTGACAAACTTTCTGAATAACTTTCACTGTTTCAGGACTTTTGTCTTCAATTTCTGCTAGGGAAACCCAGCGAGTATTGTAAAGCCAGTTTTGGGTTAAGTCCATTAACCAAGGTGAGAAGAAAAAAGCGGCGATGTTGAAAATTAGCGTAATCGGAAGTGCGATCGCCAATCCGGTTACTGGATCTGGACTATTGATAATGAAAACTGCCGCTAAGGATAAGGCTAACACCATACCTAATAGCAGGGTGATAGTGACACCGGAAGCTAAAACGAGATTTCCTCCCGTTTTTTGTACCAGCTTAACGCCAGCTTTGGGAGTTCTTCCTGTCTTGTGTAAACGGGATTGAGAAGACATAATAATCTCCAAAGGTTATTTTAAAAGACGAATGTCCGTCATGCTTTGTATATACTTCACTGTTTTAGCCTGTAACTTCGGAATGTTGTACAGATTCTCAACAAAAGTATAGAATTTGTTCTAGTTTTGTTAAAATAGAAACTGAGTATAATAATTTTTTGACAAGTTACTGTTATGTCGATCGCCCAAATTGCCCAAACCACCCGCCAAGCTGCTAGAAAGTTAGCCGTTTTGTCCGCGGATGCCAAAAATCAAGCCATTGAAGCTATTGCTAAAGCTTTAGAAGTTGCTGCGCCCTCCATTGTGGCGGCAAATGTGGCAGATTGCCAAGCCGCTCAGGCCGAGGGCATTGCTAAACCGTTGTACGATCGCCTGAAGTTGGATGAGGTGAAGTTGAAAAGTGCGATCGCCGGTGTGCGCGACGTTGCCAAACTGCCAGACCCGATCGGTGTCGTGCAAATTCACCGGGAATTGGATGCAGGATTGATTCTGAAGCGCGTTACCTGTCCTTTGGGCGTTTTAGGAATTATTTTTGAAGCCCGTCCTGAAGCTTTAATTCAGATAGTATCCTTGGCAATCAAATCAGGAAATGGCGTGATTCTCAAAGGTGGCAAAGAGGCAGTCCGTTCCTGCGAAATCTTGACAAAAGTCATTCAACAAGCCTTAGCAGAAACCGTAGTCAATCCCCAGGTTGTGCAGTTACTAACCACGCGGGAAGAAACAATCGAATTGCTAAAGATGGATAAATATATAGATTTAATTATTCCCAGAGGCTCCAACTCTTTTGTCCAGTTCGTGCAGGAAAACACCAGAATTCCCGTCTTGGGACACGCCGACGGAATTTGTCATTTGTATGCAGACCAAGCTGCGGATATTGACAAAGCAATCTCGATTGCCGTCGATGCCAAAACTCAGTATCCCGCAGCCTGTAATGCCATTGAAACTATGTTGGTTCACAGTGCGATCGCTCCCAAATTTTTGCCTCTAGTAGCCGCAGCTTTGCAGGAGAAAAAAGTCGAACTGCGGGGAGATGAAAAAACTCGTGAAATCTTGGATATTGCCCCAGCTACAGAAACAGATTGGTCTACAGAATATAGCGATTTAATTTTGTCAATCAAAATAGTAGATTCTGTGGAAGCAGCAATTAATCACATTAATACCTACGGTTCCCGACACACAGATGTAATTGTCACCGAAGATAGCGAAGCCGCCGAAACCTTTTTAGATCGAGTAGATGCCGCCGGAGTTTATCACAATTGTTCCACTCGATTTGCCGATGGTTTCCGCTACGGTTTTGGTGCAGAAGTGGGGATTAGTACCCAGCAAATGCCACCTCGCGGGCCTGTTGGTTTAGAAGGATTGGTGACGTACAAGTATCGAGTGGTGGGAGATGGACATATTGCCGCTAGTTATGTGGGAAATCAGTCTCAGAAGTTTAGTCATCGGGATTTGTAAATCCGGGTGCATCTCAATGAGTGCCAATATATTCCTAGGGGTGAAGCATGACGGCTGTAAATCTCTGGTTATCACTAATAAATTGTCTGCGGTCATGCTTCGCCTATGCAAAATCGGGATTTGTAAATCCTGAGTAATATTAAAATCAAAAATAACCAATCACAAATGAGTAACATAGAATTTCTGCAACCAGGAGATTTGCTCAGAGTAATTTCCCCCAGTGGTACTTTGCGAGAATTAACTAACTTTGAACGTGGTGTAGAAATTTGGAAATCCCGCGGCTATCGAGTTGAATTAAGTCCCGGTTTTGACAGTCGCTGGGGCTATTTGGCTGGTTCTGACGAAAACAGACTCCAACAACTCACAGATGCCCTTAAGGACCCAGATTGTCGCGGTATTCTATGCGTGCGCGGTGGTTTCGGCAGCACTCGACTTTTGGAAACAGGAAGAGTGGCAAAAAATACCCAATCGCCATTTCCTGATTCCCATTCTCCGAAATGGCTGATTGGCTTTTCAGATATTACGGCTTTGCTCTGGAATCACGATAAACTAGGCATTTGGGGCGTTCACGGGCCACTGCTGACTACTTTGGGCCTGGAACCTGATTGGTCTGTCGATCGTCTTTTTGACTATGTAGAAGGTCGTCCGTTACCATCTTTGTCTGGCAAGGGATGGGGGGGTCTAAAAGCCACGGGGACGCTGTTTCCCGCGAATCTGACGGTGGCTACTCATTTGCTCGGAACCCCCTATCAACCGGATTTAACCGGGGTGATTCTAGCATTTGAGGATGTTTCAGAGGCTCCTTACAGGATCGATCGAATGTTGACGACTTGGCGGATGGCGGGGGCTTTTACAGGGGTGCAGGGGATTGCTTTGGGACGTTTCAGTCGTTGCGAGATTGACCCGCAGATTCCCAGTTTTAGTGTAGAAGAAGTTTTGCGCGATCGCCTGGGTGACTTAAATATTCCCATTGTCTCGGATTTACCCTTTGGACACGACGGAGTTAACGCTGCTTTACCAATGGGAATTATGGCCAGTCTCGATGCTGAATCGGGAGTGCTCATTTGCGGCTAAATTCTGAGCGATCGCACTTTGCAATGGCTAAATAGTCCTGTTGGGTGAGGTTGACACTGGATGACCGAAAGTATATTTAAAATGTAGCCTTTTACCGACCATCCATTACCGCCTTTATCTGTGCAAATGTCGGTGTAAACACAGCCAAAAAAATTAAAAAATTACCCAAAGAGGTGAATATGAAAACAGACAAATTGTTAAAAAATATTACCGCCGCTGTGCTAGTTGCAGGATTAGCACTGACTGGAATTTCCTCCGGTGCTGGGGCTGAACAAATCACCAATGGCGATCGCCTCGACGGAGTAATTCGTCGCACATCCACCATCTACCGCTTCCGAAATATGTGGGTACCAGGATCACCAACCGAAGAATTACGTGGTCAAGAATACACTTTTACTGCTAACGAAGGCGATGATATCCAAGTTTATTTAAACACTAACAGAAGTGGCGGTTTTACTCCTGTAATGGTGCTGTTTTACGGGAATAACAAACAAGTAGCTTTTACCCAAGAGACTTCTTTTAATTATCAGATTCCCCGTAGTGGCGATTATCGACTTTTAGTGTTAGCAAAAGATGCTACAAGGGGCGGAAATTATACGTTGGAAGTTTCTGGGATTCAGGGTGACAGAAGGGCTAGGGATTGGCGGGACAACAGGAACAATAACGGGCGCTCCAATCGGAGAGATAATAACAACAGGTACGACGGAGAACAGATTTTGCGAGATGATTTGGGTTTGCGGGCTGTGGACTGTAACCAGAGACGTTCTCTGGTGAGAGTAAGGTTTGATGATGGAGATATGACTTATTGTGCGATACCAACTCGCGATTATCCCCAGGGAGATTATTACTATAACTCGCGCACTAGGAATTTAGATTCGGCTCGGATTGATGATAGCCGAAATCAGTGTCGGGTAGTCGTGGGCGGACAATGCGTCACGAGATAGTTTAGATAATTCCGGGCGGGTTTTACAGATATTTTAGGCGAGCAAACAATCTATAGCCTTTCTCAGTTAGGTGGGTACTAGGTAATGGGTAATGGGTAATGGGGCATGGGGGACTTGGGCATTACCAATTACCAATTACCAATTACCTAGTACCCATTACCAATTACCCATTACCAATTACCCATTACTTCAAATCTATCAAAATTATCCCCATCCTGGCTCCATGATTTTTTTTACTATGTCTAACGACATAGAACAAAGTTACACCTGTAGAGCGATGTAGCTATTTACCAAAATATTTATATTAAAAATAAGGTTTTTAAATTCCACCCACAAAAGCCAAACAATCAGTCCTATCACCTAAAAGTTACCTGTTGGGTATTCAAATATTATGAACAAACTAACACCATTTTTGATCGGCGGTATTCTGTTATTTGGAGCAGTAGCTTGCAGTGAAGGTGCAAAAACTAGCGCTGATGCTCCTAATTCCGCCACACAAACTACAGCTAGTCCTCCCGCAGCCGAGACCGTCAAAAAAACTCAGGGCGACGCAACTAGCGATGTTCGCAAAGCCCAAGCCAATTCTGATATTAGGGCGCGAGAACAGCGCAACAATGTGACAGGTGGCGATGCCATTAGAGCCGACGGCGACCTCAAAAGTGAAGTGCGCTCTAAGTTGGAAGTCAATATTACGAAAGGTCAGCTAACTGTGGATGCCAAAGATGGGGTAGTTACCATCGGAGGAACAGTTCCTAATCAACAAGATTTAGCTAAAATAGAACCCTTGGCTAAACAGATTAAGGGTGTCAAAACAGTGAATGTTACCGCAGTTGTTGCCCCGGCTACAGCCAAATAAGCTTCAGTAGTAATACCAAATCAGACTTGAATATCCCCTAGATTTATGAGTCCCCTTCTCCTGGGACTTTTTTTGTTTATCTCAATCCTGGTTACTCAGCATAAAATGAGCAAATTCTTTACTTTTAAATCTCTAATGGAGAGATGGATTTACTCCGTGGAAAACCAGTGAATATCGGTCGGAAGATACAGAAGCAAGTTATGTCCAACGAGCGATGAATTTGTTAGGTAAAAAATGACTTAATTTATATTAATAGCAGCAAACAGAAATTAAATTCTGTAGTTGTTGACAAGTTAAAACTAGAATATTTTGAAGGAGAAAAAAAATGGCTTTAGGTCAACACAAACGGGCTGTAGGAGTATTTTCTAATTACCGAGATACTGAACTCGCTCTCATGGAACTACAAAGTGCAGGGTTTCCGATGAATAGAGTTTCGGTAGTGGGCGAAAATCTGGAGGGAGGCAAAATCGCAGGTGCGACTGCGGGTAAGAGTACCGATGACCAAGTTGCCGGTGGCGCGAAAGCAGGGGCGACGGCGGGAGTTGTGACTGGGGGTTTGATTGGTTTGCTCGGAAGCATTGGTGCGCTGGCGATTCCGGGAGTTGGGCCTGTGATGGCTGGGGGAGCTTTGGCAACTTTGCTGGCTGACACTGCTGTCGGAGGCGCGATTGGGGCCGCTGCGGGAGGTTTAGCTGGTGGTTTGGTAGGTTTGGGAGTTCCAGATGACAAAGCTAAAATTTATAGCGATCGCATTTCCCGTGGAGAATATTTGGTATTCGTAGAAGGTACCGATGAAGAAATTGCTACCGCTGAAGGAATTTTCAGTGTCCGGGGTATTCAAGATTGGGGTATTTACGATGTGCCGGTAGACACTCATCGTAAAGCTTCGGGCCGCCACAAGCGCGCTGTGGGCGTATTTTCTACCAGACGTGAGACGGAACAAGCGCTCACAGAGCTTAGAGCTGCGGGTTTCGATATGGATCGGGTTTCTGTCATCGCTAAGGATGCCGACTCTAAGGGCGAAATTGCAGGTATTGATGTCAAAGAGGGCGCGGACAATAAGGCTGATGAAGGTGCAACGAAGGGCGCTCTCACCGGTGGCGCTTTGGGCGGTTTGACTGGTTTGTTGGTAGGTCTGGGCTTGTTGGCCATTCCCGGTATTGGGCCGATTATGTTGGCGGGTGCTGAAGCTACGGCGATTGCGACTACATTGGCTGGTACTGCTTTGGGTGCCACAGCAGGTAGTTTGATCGGAGCCCTAGCTGGTTTGGGAATTCCCGAAGATGAAGCTAAAGCATACAGCGATCGGGTATCTCGCGGAGACTATCTGGTACTGCTCAACGGTAGTGAAGCAGAAGTCGCCAAAGCCGAAACGATTCTCAACAAGGGAGGTGTTCAGAACTTGGGCATCTACGATTATCCCAGCGTGGATAATGCTCGCACTGACTACGGTGTTCCCGGCGCTCCTGGAGTTGAGACCACTCCTCATATTTATGACCCAAATCAGGGTGTTACTAGCAACAGTCGCCTGTAAGTGAACTCAGCTTTTGCGAATAGATATTTAACCGCAAAATCATCTCCCAAGTCGGCAATTTATCTGAAATTGCCGACTTGGGATTTTTTATGGAAAGTAAAAAAAACTGCTTTTCCACAGTGCGATTTGGATTTGTGTCGTGGACTGGGCTAATCCCTGTTCCCGACCAGCCGCTCCACAGTCAAATTAATTCTTAACATTAATTTTTATACACCACATTGGTCATAATTTGGTGTCTGTAACACTCACTACTGCTTACTTGCTAAGGACGGAGTATGATTTAACTAGACGGCATACCTTACAGCAGATATTGCTCGGTTGATCGATCGCGACTATCTTTAAGTTATGGGGCCGCTAATTTCAGCAACTTATAGATGTGAAGTAGTCCAGTCCCACGCGCCGAGTACGGCCTGCGGTGGTCGGCAACTATTAAAACAATATTGTCGTCGCCAGCCCAGATTGAGGGCTCTCGAACAGATTCCCCCAAGGCTTAGGTTGGCAATTGGTTGGATGGAGCAGCCTAATTGCCGTTGGCAAGACCTGCTACAGGAATACAGTTTTCCTGGGAATGCCTCAGCGAAGCATTTGAGAAGCCCAGGAACAGCTATGATGTCCGAGAGTGCGTCTAGTGTCAGGTGTTCTGTTAATTAGAACCGCAAGCGCTCATGGATCGAATCAAGATTAACAGCAAGCACATCAGCGCGGGAGCACGGAAATGGCTCGCGGAGAGTCTTTATGCGAAATTGCAGGCGAGGGATAGCCTGTTGCTTCCTTCGTTTGTGACCGGCTCAGAACTCAGAGGGAAAGAGCCTTCCTGTTGGCTTTCACTGGCACTATGCACAGTGGGGGGAGGTGACACTAGCTGAGCTGACCGGGTGCTGCTGTCACTGGTTCTCGAAGGTATCAAGCAGATGCTACAAGGTAGAAGTGTTTAAGCTCTACTCTCTTGAGGGTTTCTGGGACTAATACATTCGATCGCCTGTAGCAGCAATTTTTCGGGTCAGAATGTGGCCTCTGTGCCACCACCGATACCCCAAATACTCGATCGCTCCTAGGCGCGATCGACAACTACTAAGTATTTTGGTAAATGGTTAGTAGTTAATAGTTAGCAGTTAGCAGTTAGTAGAAAATACAACTAATCACTAATAACTAATTAACTCATAACGACCGAAAACTAACTATTAACAAAATTCCCAATTCCCTCGCACGATGCTGCTGGGAATCTACCAGTTTTTGCCATTTTTGCTGTTGCAGTAAGTATTTGTTGAAAAAAATACTGGCAACCTCTAAACTACGAATTTTTCAGACTGCATAGAACATCGAATCGAGAAAGCAAGGAAACTCACTCAATTTTTTTATGAATTCCACTGAACAGTTAAGTGCTGATGAATTTTTAATTAGACATAGAAACGGAGAAAGAGATTTTCGAGGTGCTAACCTCATTAAAGCTAATCTCAGTGAAGCTAATCTCAGTCGGACAAATTTAAGCACGGCTAATTTGAAAGGGGCCAACTTAATTAAAAGCAAACTGATTGGAGCTAATTTAAACGGAGCCGACTTGAGCGGTGCTAATTTATCTAAGGCCAAACTCATTGAAGCGAATCTGGGCAGTTCTAGTTTAACTGGAACCATGGCGATCGGAGCAGATTTTAGCGGTGCCAATCTCAGCGGAGCCATATTGTCTCAGGCTGACTGGAGCAGAGCTATTCTGACTGGAGCCAGTTTACTGGGAGCTTGTATGCTCAGTGGCTCCAAACTAACTGAGGCTAATTTGAGCGGGGCGACACTGAGTCGAGCCATTATGAGTGGAGTAGATTTGAGCAAAGCAAATCTAATTAGAGCCATTATGAGCGAAATAGATTTGAGCGGGGCTAACCTCAGCGGTGCAACTCTGATTCGAGCTTATATAAATCGCGGCAATCTTGGCGGTATTAATTTGGTGGGAGCTTCTTTGAGCGAAGCAAGTCTGCGAGAAGTTTGTATGTGCGCGGCTAATTTGAGCGGTGCTGACTTGAGCGGTGCTGACTTACAATCTGCTAATTTGAATGGATCTAATTTGAATGGTGCTGATTTGCAAGGCGCTAATTTGAGTAAAGCTAATTTAAATGGTTTGATTCTGCACAATGCTAATTTGAGGGGTGCGAATTTGAACAAAGCTGCTTTGCGGGGAGCTAATTTAAGCGGTGCTAATTTGTCTGGAGCTAGCTTGCTGGAAGCGGATTTGCGCGGGGCGAATTTGAGTGGTGCTAATTTGTCGGGAGCTGGTTTGCTGCTCAGTTCTCTGGCGGGAGCAAATTTAACAGGAACTAATTTATCCGAGGCTAATTTGATTGGGGCGAGTTTGAATGTTGCTAATTTAAATGAAGCAGCTTTGGGCGGCGCAATTTTGCCCAATGGAGCTACTCACAGTCGGGATTAATCGGGTTAACTGTTGACGGTTAACGGTTAACTGAGGTCTGTGGTCAGCCAACAGCGAACAGTCAACCGTCAACAAACTCGTGGTTTCGATCGGCTCCTTTGCGACTATCTGAAAAATTTTGGGTTTGCCTACTTGCCAAACTAGAGACACCGTGCTAAGGTTAAAAGGTTTGAGACTTAAAATCAATAGAGGTAAAACCCCGCAGAATGAAACAATTGGGAACCCATCTGGTCGCTGATGCTTGGCAGTCTCCTGGAGACCTGCTCAACGATCCTGAACGTATCCGCCGCGCTATTCTCGATGCGATCGAAGCCGGAGGAGCTACTCTCATCGATTTGTGCGTACACCAGTTTAGTCCTCACGGAGTGACGGCTACTGCTACTTTGGCTGAGTCTCATATAGCAATCCATACTTGGCCTGAACACGGTTATTTTGCTGCGGATTTATTTTTCTGCGGTGCCGGCGACCCTCACAAGGCCATGAAGGTGCTACAGACAGCTTTGGAAGCTAAACAGGTAAAACTCACTGAGTTCACGCGCGGTTTCGAGCCAGGGGTGGGCATCTTAGGTTCTGCTTCTGAAGAACAGTATGCGCCTCGTTTGATAGAGACGGGTGCCACTAGAGTATAATCAGCCAATTAGCGTAACTTTAACTATTTTATGCTATCCTTTGCTGAAAATCCCACGGTTAGAACCGTGGGATTATTGTTTTGGAAATTTACTTTTTCATTAATAAAGGGCGAACAACTACATAACCAGCGCCGAAAGCAGCAATCACAATCAGAAAAATAGCAAGGGCTAACCACAATCCGCTCAAGTCAGAGGCTTTTTTTGATTGAGAGCGCAAACGGTAAGGAGTTTCGGGTACTTCGGTAAATAATTTTTCGGGAAGTTTATCGGGTAGTTTTTCATCTAGGGAAGGGGCTGTTGGTTCGCCTGCTGCTATGGGGAAAGGGAAATTCACAGTGGCAGGGGCTGGATTTGGGGTAGAGGTGTCGTTGGGTACGGAATAGTCAGCCGGGAATGGTAAAGATGCTAGGCGAGGGGATTCCACGCTGAGATTGAATTTTTTGACCGGAGTCATTTGAGGCATCCCAGTCTGGCTAACACTTTGAGCAGAATTGACCGCTTGCTGTAGATATATGGATGCTTGAACTACTGTTTCTACTTCTCGCCGCAGTTGTTGATTTTGTTGGACTAATTGCTGATTATGAGTTTTGAGAGAGTCCAGCATTGCTTGGGCTGATTGCAACTCGGCAGTGACTTCTCGGTAGAGGGAAATAGGTACTGATGGAGAGTAGTTATTTGAGTTGGCGGAGGAGTTATGGTCAGGTAAGGTAGTATTTTGCATAATTTATAGATGGCGAGGGTGAGCTTTTTTTAGTTTAGCCTGAGAGTATTTGCAATTAGATCGATCGCCACACAATTCGTCAAGATATTTGTTACAGATAGTGAAGTCTAGTTAAATGTTAGCAGTTTCCAGTGGCTCGCTATGAACAACCACCAAACAGAAGAAAGTATGTCACAAAAGTCAAGTACCGAGGCAATGAAATACGGCGAACGCCAGATTTTAGAAGGAGAGTTAATTACCTTCCCGAATCCGCGAGTCGGCCGGCGTTACTCCATTAACATTACTTTACCGGAGTTTACCTGCAAGTGTCCGTTTTCCGGCTATCCCGATTTTGCGACAATTCACGTCACCTACGTGCCCGACGAACGAGTAGTGGAATTGAAGGCGCTCAAGCTGTACATTAACAGTTATCGCGATCGCTACATTTCTCACGAAGAATCGATCAACCAAATTCTAGACGATTTCGTCGCCGCTTGCGCGCCACATTCAGCCACCATTAAAGGCGATTTTTCGCCACGAGGGAACGTGCACACCGTAATTGAGGTATCCCATCAGAAGTAGCAGGCACAACCTGTTCATTTCTCGTTCCCAAGTACAGCCTTGGGAACCTTCCATGTTCTGATTTAAAATAAACGAAAAGATGCCAGAAACTTTTGAGCATTTTCAGGTTTTGAGGTAATGGCGACTAAGCCGTAAAGACGTCTGTCCACCAAAAATACCTGACCTACACCTACAGGTGCACTAGGGGAAAGGGACTGAAACTCAAATTCTTTTCCCGGATAACTACCCAGGGAAATATCGCGCACTTGCAGCAATTTAGCATTAGATGCGACCACAAATAAATCAACGGCATTATTTAAAGTGATTTTAATGTTATTATTAGTTAGAGCTAAATCTAAGTCGAAGTATTGCAGTAAATAAGTTTCTTCGTTTTTTAATATCGATCTGTAGGTATGAACAATAATCTGATTTGAAAAAGTCTCGGCATTAATTTTGGTAGTTCCTGGTATGTCGATCGCAAACAAACCCTCAGCGGAACAAAAGGGCTGCCAATCCGGTTGAGCAAGTACCCCCGCCCTGGGAGCAGATTCAGCCTGGAGGGGACTAGCAAACTTGACAACAGAGACAAATAATGTAGCAGTAACTAGGAATAAATGTAGGAAGTTCATTTTGGCAATAATTAGGTTAGCCCGATGGATTTGCGCTAGCCTAGAACTATATCCGCAAACGGGGGATTTATGTTGAATATTATATTTGCTCAACGGCGACGCGACTTGACAGGGCGATCGCCAACTAAAACCAGTAAAACCCATATACTCGCAACTGTAAATGCTTTGCTAGCAATCTGTCTGCTTGGGGCTGTCACAGGCTGCGCCAACAGCCCCAACAGCAAGGCGATGGAAGAATCCTTCGCCGCCGATCCCAAATTAAAAGAAAATCCCGTGGCTTTGGCTTCCCCCCAGCCAGCTACACCAGTGGACACCAGCACAAACGCCAAACTCCCTCCCGATTTCCCAACAGAGATACCCCTATATCCTAATGCTCAGTTGGTCGAAGTTACAGGGCCAAGCACCCCCTCAGAACAAAATATACGACTGCGCTACGAAAGCACCGATCCGATTAATTCCATTCAAAGTTTTTATCAGAATGAGTTTGGGCGTCGCAACTGGAAAATAGTCACTCCCCCAACCCCCGACGGACAAGGTTCTGTGGTAGCCCAGCAAGATAAATTGCGAGTAACAGTGTCACTTTCTCCTACCCAAAAATTAGGAGGTGCGACAGAATTTGTGATTGCATACGACAAAGCAAATGGGGAAATTGCCAGCAATCCCCAACCTCAGAATTCCGATGCTAACCAATCTCCCTCACCAGCCCCAACTTCCTCTAATTCCGAAGCACCAACTGCCACATCATCTCCAGAGTCAAAAACCAAAAAAACCAGTCAATTAGATAGCCAAATTCCTCAACAATTGCGGCAGTATGTAGCAGATTTAGCCTCATTGGAAGTGCTGAAAGTGCGATCGAAATCCGGTGCAAATTTAGAAACAGAAAACACCTTACCCGAACCAAACAAAATAGCCACCCGTCGGGAATATGCCCGCTGGTTAGTAGCTGCTAACAATCAAATTTATGCCAGCCGTCAAGCCAAACAAATTAGATTAGCAGTAGCATCCAGCGAACCAGCTTTTGCTGACATACCCAAAACCGACCCAGATTTTGCAGCCATTCAAGGTTTAGCAGAAGCCGGTTTAATTCCCAGTAGCATTTCAGGAGAAACTAAAGATATTAAATTTCGTCCCGATGCACCTTTAACTCGCGAAGCAATGATTCTGTGGAAAGTACCTTTAGATACTCGTCAAGTCTTACCCACAGCTAACATTGATGCAGTGAAAGAAAAGTGGGGTTTTCAAGATACTTCTAAGATTGATTCCCAAGCATCGCGAGCAGTTTTAGCAGATTTTAACAATGGAGATTTAGCCAATATTCGCCGGGTTTTTGGTTTCACAACATTGTTTCAACCAAAAAAATCCGTGACTCGCGCCGAAGCCGCGGCTAGTTTGTGGTATTTTGGCGTTCAAGATCAGGGATTATCTGCAAAAGATGCTGGGGAAGCCAAGTCTCAACCTCCTCAGTAGCCACAGCTAAAAGCCGATATCTGTTAGATAGTCGATTTCTTTCAGAAGTCGGCTATCTGGCTATAGTATTTTTTTTATATAATTACTACCCCCCCAACCCCCCCTTACTAAGGGGGGGCTTTGAACGGCATCTGTAGCAAATATTAAAGTAGCGCGACATAACTACCCCCCCCCAACCCCCCCTTACTAAGGGGGGGCTTTGAACGGCATCTGTAGCAAATATTGATGAAATTGGTATTATTCCGGATCTGGCCCTAGCCAGAAGGATAAATAGAAAAGAGTATTCAATTTCTGGGAGAGCGTTTTTTGATGTATAATCAGACCCCGTTTACCTTGAGAAATTTGGCAAAATGTAGCTTAGTCCTGCGCCAGTTAGGTAGAAATTCTGCTAGTATGCAAGAGACAAGTCAAAAAATTGCTGATTATATTTATCAATATTTTTATGACTCCGAAAGCTCCCAAAATTCCTGTGTTTTAGTACGTCTTTTCAAAACCCATCCCTACGGAGAATTAGACGATTCATTGCAGGCATCTGCGCGTAGCTTGATGCAGAATAAAATTCCCCCCTATGAAATGAAATGCTGGACGCTGTTAGCCTCCGCAGGAAAAGAACCCCAGTCTAATTATGCTGACGAAGCCCCGAATATCGTCATTCCCTTAGTAAATGAAGCATTGGTAGCTCAAATGCCGCCAATTTCTGAACGGATTCTACAGTTAGGTTTAGATATTCCTACCGTCCTGGGAATTGCTGATGAAAAAATGTTAAAAATGGAGCCAAAGTTATTAAATATTTTTTATATATCCTCAGCCCGAAATAGCCCCTTTATTGCTGAACAAAATTCATTATTTATTCCCTATGAAGTCAAATCTGTGTTAGGAATAGGTGGACTGCTGCCTTCGGGAAGTTTATTTATGGTAGAAATTTTACTGAACATAGAAATTTCCTTAAATATAGCAGAACAGTTAAATATTTTAGCGGTGGCAGTGAAAACTGCCTTGTTGCCTTTTGATGGGGAAGTAGTTTTTAATAACTCCCCAAACACCCCGATAGTTATGGCTACTAACAAGATTGTTCCTAGGGAAATACTGGAAGCAAGTCAACTGATCGGCTTGAGTCGTGTGCTGGATTTTTATCAAGAGGAAATGGTCAGACACGCGAGTCGTTTGCAATCGATTATAGGAAAATTAAAGGACAAAGTTGATGAACGACATAAACAACCTTTTTGAAAAGATGGGGATTTGAAACTGGGTATTGTAAAAGGAAGTCTGCCTACACTGACTAAGCAGACTTAGAGTTAAAGGAGCTATTTAAGTACGGGATGCTAGAATTAAACCGTACCATTTATCTATCGGTATTTGTTTTTTTATTTGAAATCCTAAACTTTCAATAACTTGTCTAGTTTCGGCGTGGGTGTGTCCAGACCACAAGTGATATTCTAAAGAAAGATTTTCCACAAATTGCCAAATTTCTTTATCTTCAAATAAGGGCCATTCTGCACCTTCGCAGTCTATTTTAGCTAAATCTACTTTGCCACCAATGCGATCGATCGCCTTTTTCAAGGATACCATCGGTATATCGCCGTTTTCCGTGACAGTCGATCGCGTTTTTCCCGATACTTCCCGGATATCCAGCACTACTTTACCATCTCTAGCGCCGATGGCTTCCATGAAATAGGCAAAACTGGCAATTTTCGACTGATTTTTGAGGTACTTTTCCAAGTTAGGATTAGCTTCATAGGCGTGAATCACTGCTTGGGGAAATCGGTTGCGAGCGGCAATCGAAAACAATCCCACATTGGCTCCCACATCTATAATTTTTAGCAGGGATTGAGGTAATTGCTCTAAGCCATAGCAGTCGTCTAAAAGCACTTCGATAAATTCTCCATCCATGCCTTTTTCGGAAGGCAATTTAAGTGGTTGAGTCTTGCCTTGTATAATTAAACTATCGGGTAAATTAAACTTCGCAACTCTGGGGAATTTTATCCCTAATTTTTTGGCTCTAATTTTCCGTTTCAGGAGTTGCACAATTTTACTGAATAGCATAATCAAGGGATAGCGACCTGTAGGGGTGGGCGGTAGAGCGACCTTGAAGATGTTGAGGACATTATTAATGGCTGAAATCATTGATGTTAGTGCTGCTTGGTGCTTGCTTATTGCTGATTGCTGCTTCGATACCAATAAACTCAAATTCAAAACTAGAATCTAGATAAGTGCACCCCGCGTTATTGTATATTAACCTGCGCTAGCCAACAAGAAAATCAACAATGCTAGAGTTCGATCGACTTTTTCAAACCATCGCAGAATTAGTGATGCTATACTCCCCCAGCGGCGTGGAATCAGAAATTAATCAGGGGTTAATGGAAAAATTTGCAGCCCTGGGAGTGAATGCTTGGATCGATCGCGCCGATAATGTCATCGCCCTGATTCCGGGGCGCAATCGGCAAAAGTCGATCGCCATTACCGCCCACAAAGACGAAATTGGGGCGATCGTCAAAACCATCGGTAGCCCGGGGCGGGTGGAAGTTCGCAAATTAGGGGGCGCGTTTCCTTGGGTTTACGGCGAAGGCGTTGTCGATTTGTTGGGCGACAACCAAACAATTAGTGGCATTCTCAGCTTCGGAAGCCGTCACGTCTCCCACGAATCCCCTCAAAAAGCTCAGCAGGAGGATGTTTCCCTCAAGTGGGAAGATGCGTGGATCGAAACTAAGTGTACTACTGAGGAATTAGCGGAGGCGGGAGTTCGACCCGGAACGCGGATGGTGGTGTCCAAGCACCGCAAACAGCCGATCCGCTTGAAGGACTGGATCGGGAGCTATACCCTGGATAACAAGGCTTCTGTGGCGATTTTGCTGGGTTTGGCGGAATGTTTGACCGAGCCTGCGGTGAATGTTTATTTGGTGGCTTCGGCGAAGGAGGAGGTTGGGGCGATCGGGGCTTTGTATTTCTCGCAGCGGCAGCCCTTGGATGCGCTGATTGCTTTGGAAATTTGCCCGCTGGCTCCAGAATACCCGATCGCCGACGGCGAAAATCCAGTGTTGCTGGTTCAGGACGGCTATGGGATTTACGATGAAGGGTTGAATGGGCAATTGCGCGTGGCGGCCGATCGGGCTGGTGTCCAGGTGCAGTTGGCGGCGATTAGCGGTTTTGGTAGTGATGCTTCCATCGCCATGAAGTTCGGCCATGTGGCCCGTGCCGCTTGTTTGGCCTTCCCTACCCAGAACACCCACGGCTTTGAGATTGCTCATCTAGGGGCGATCGACAATTGTGCTCGGATTCTGAAAGCTTACTGTGACGAGCTTTCCGACGATTGACCCACAAGTTTAAAAAAAACTTTCTCAAAGTGGTTGACAAATCGAGGAAGATTAGTTAAGTTAATAAAGGTGCGGAACACAAGCAAACGACGCGCCCCCATCGTCTAGAGGCCTAGGACACATCCCTTTCACGGATGCGACGGGGATTCGAATTCCCCTGGGGGTATTAAAAATCTAACTCCGATATCAAAACGATATCAAGCAACCGAAGGGTGGGCAATAAGCCCGCCCTTCTTGCTATGAGCAAGACAGGAAAATTGTCAGAATTGTTGTTGGCTGCGATCGAGATAAATTGCAGCCACCCCATCCGCCGGATTTCGCAGCACACAATCCTCAAACAGTTGTGCCGCCTCAGTAAACCTTTCCTGATTGTACAAAATCCAGGCACTTTCAAAAGCGGTTTTGGCGATCGCCTTAGCCTCCCGCACCTCCGGTAAATCGGCATTAAACACCTCATACACAGTCACCAACTCCGACTTACCTTTCACCTGAACTCGATCGATTAGCCGAATATCATAATCACTAGGAATTGTCAGCGCTGAAAAAGTATGATGACTAATTAACAGCGATATTCCATAATTTTTGGTCAATCCTTCCAGACGAGATGCCAAATTCACAGCATCACTAATCACAGTTCCATCCATCCGATTTTCCCCGCCCACAGTACCCAACATCAAAGAACCAGTATTAATCCCAATCCCTATTTTAATCGGCGCATAACCTCCTTCTTTCCTGATTAAATTGTATTCTGCCAAACTTTCTAGCATCGCAATTCCTGCTTTCACCGCATCATCCGCACTACCGCTAAACAAAGCCATAATCCCATCACCAATATATTTATCAATAAACCCATTACTCGCAGTAATACAAGGCTCCATCCGAATCAAATAATCATTGATAAACTTAAAATTATCTTGAGGTGTCATGCTCTCCGACAGCGCTGTGAAATCCCGAATATCCGCAAACAGCACCGACATTTTTTGCTGTACGTTGTCCCCCAATTTCACATCAACAATACTTTCGTATCCCAGTAAATGTAAAAATTGATGCGGCACAAACCTACCGTAGGCATCGGTTAGTTCAAATTCCGCATCCAGGGCTTTTTTTAAGTTGCGATTCAGTTGCGATAGTTCCTCAGTAAACTTTTCTCGCTCTCCTTCAATTTTTCGCCGTTCCGAAATGTCCTGAAACGCGATAATTGTATAGGAGATATTACCTTGGTTGTTAAAAATTGGAGTTCCCCAAGCTTCGATGGGAATCACCTTGTCCGCGCGGTGAATTTCTATATTGTCAGCGTTAGCATATTCTCCCCTCAATAGTTTCGGAATCGTAAAAATTTCTAAGTTATAATTTTGCTTAGTTCCTGCAATATAAATTTGATAATTTTGGACTAATTCCTCAATTGTATCTCCGGCTAAAACTCCTTGACCAAGTAACTGTTGGGCTACCTGATTGGCGTAGTAGGGTTGACCGTTGGCATCGGTGACAAACACGCCGACAGGCATTGCTTCTAGCAATTGGGACAGTCGGCTTTCGCTTTCACGTAACTGCGATTCCACTTGCAACAAAGCGGCATTTTTCACTTCCAAGCTATCCGTATAACTTTGGATTCTTTCAATCATTTTATTGAATGTATCGGCGAGATTTCCCAGTTCGTCTCTCGATTCTATGGGGACTCTAATATTTAAGTTTCCTGCTTTGAATTGGGCAATTCTTTGAGTTAAAATAATAATTGGTTTAGCTAAGATTCGTGCTAAGATAATCGCCACGAGGGTGACAAGGCTAGCAATAATTAGAGATAATATGAGTGCGGTGCGGGTTTGGGCTTCTATGGGGGCGAGAAATACTGACTGTGGCTGTACAAATAGGACGTACCAGGGGAGATTGTGTAAAGGTGCGATCGCCACTGCACTCAGTTGATTGTGTGTGGATGTTAGTCGCAACCTTAAAAAAGGTCGATCGAGAGCATTGTCTAAACCATGTTTTAATTCGGGCAAATTAGTGGACAATTCGTCCATAGGTAACTCCGGCAACCTTCTCTCGGCTTGCAATTTTTTTACCAAATCCGGTGGGAGAGGAACTACGGATTTGAAAATTAATTCCGGTTCCGTACCGTGGGCTAACCGAATATAATTTTCGTCTAGTAAAATAGCAAAGGATTTTTGACCGGCTAAACCAGTTTGTCGGGCGATGGACTGATCCAACACAGTCGCATTATATGATACTCGCAACAACCCCACCGCAACTCCTTGGCTGTTGCGAACTAAATTGCTAAAATAAATGTTAACTAAACCTGGTTTTTTTGGGGAAAGTCGTAAATTTGAAACATAGGGTAAACCGGTGTTCAAGGGTTGTTGAAAGTAATCGCGGTTCGATTCATCTTTCCCGATATCCTCACTATAAGTGTCTAATACATTTTTACCATTGATGTCTAGCAGTGCATAGGAAAATATATTCACAGTATCTCGACGGCTGAGACTATGTAAAGTCTCTTCAACTACTTTTTTTTCCTCACTTTCAGCCCTAGACTCTGGGGGTAAACTCAGGTATTTTGAGAGTCCTGGTAACAGGGCTGCGACGCGGACATCGTTGAGATTGACGGTGATGAAAGTGTCGATGCTGACAGCGGTTTGGGAGGCGATCGCAAATAGAGATTGTTCCGCATTCTTGGTTAATATTTGTTCAGTGGCGTGTTTGTCGATCGCCGCTAGCAACATTAGTGGAATTAGCGCCACTATTAAAAAGGAGACGATCAACTTTTTGCGTAAAGTATAAAGTTTTGGCAGTCGCAAAATTTGTAAGATTAGTGTAGAAAAGATGGACCCAGCAAAAAAGTTGACAACTTAAATGTTTGGCGGTTGCTATATCATCACAAAACCCAACTATTCAGAAATGCTAGGCAATTTAACATGAGCGGTTGTCTCTTCATGGTATACACTAGAAAGATAAAATTCTCCACCGGATATATCTATGATTTTTTTGACTATTTTTAATCCTAGTCCTAAACCTTGTTGCTCATAGGTACGGCGTTCAAATTGCATAAACGCTCCGATTTTGGAAATCTGTTCCTCTGTCATTCCCCTGCCGCGATCGGATATGGATAGATGAAATGCTCCCTTAATTAATTGACTACTTACCTTCACCGGTGTTAAAGGTGTAGAAAACTTCAAAGCATTTTCTAACAATTCGTCCACCATCCACTTCAAATTGTCCTCAGACACTGGAACAGCTATATCTTCTAGCTCGCAAATCAAGTCATTTTGGCGATCGACTTTTTTTGCCTGTTCCATCGCACAATTTTCTATGACTGATTTAGTAGAAGTGACTTCATTATTAGTCGGAATTTTATCCATAGGCATTTGGCTAGTCATCAGTTCTAGCTTGATATAAATCAAAAACTTTTTGGTCAGCCTATCTAATCTCAGAGCCGACTGTTGAGCTAATAGTAAAAGTTCATGAATTTCTTCCTCACTCATGTCTTCACGATCGTCGATCAACAATCCAATAACTCCGAAAATACCGTTTAATGGTGTGTTCAATTCGTGAGGTAAACTGGAAGCTAAGTTACCGCTTAATTCATTCAGATTTTTTTGTAATAGGTCGATCGTACTTTCTTGGACTTTGGAAAGACTGGTGATTTTGTCATATTGTTGCTTGAGTCGCAACATGGAATGAACCCTAGCACGGAGTTCCAGCCCACTGACGGGCTTGCTGATAAAATCATCGGCACCAGCCTTGATACATCGAGCCAGGTCTTCTTTGGCGCTCAAAGCTGTCACCATGATGATGGGAACACCTTCCCATTGGGGCTGGGCTTTAATCCGCTGACAGACTTCCATACCATCCAAGTCTGGCATCATCACATCCATCAAGATCACATCGGGCTGGAATACATCCAGGGAGTTGAGGGCGACTTGACCATTGGAAGCATAGTGCAAATCATATCCCCGATCGCTCAACAGCGCTTCAATCACATCAAAATTATCGGGCTCGTCGTCAACTACTAGAATAGAGGGCTGATTCATTTGTGCTGCTCCTTTTCTGGTGAATATTACTGAATTGTCGCTGCTAATTAGGTTAACCTAATTAGGGCTTGCTGAATAAGGATCGATTTTTCCGTTGAGTTATCTAAATCTTCAAGCTACGATTAACCAGCTAATTTAAAAATATTTTCATCTTGATTATTCAAAAATTTTATCTCAATTTCTTGAGCTGATAAGGGCTTGGAAAATAAATATCCTTGACCCAATTCACAGCCAAGTTCCTGCAACCATTTAAGTTGTTGTCCTGTTTCTATGCCTTCAGCCACAACGGCTAATCCCAGTTGATTGCTCAAAGCAATAATCGTACTCACCACCTGATAATTACGGTTGCCTTCCTGCATCTGATTCACAAAAGAGCGGTCGATTTTTAAATTATCCGCAGGCAAGCGATGGAGATAATTGAGCGATGAATATCCCGTGCCAAAGTCATCGATACTGACTTGAATTTGGCGTTCTTTTAATTGGGTCAATAAATCTATGGTTTTTGTGATATTTTTAATCAGCATACTTTCGGTAATTTCCAGAGTAATATAACTGCCATCTAAACCTGTTGCAGCAATGGTGCGGTCGATTTCCTGAATCAACAGAGGTTTACGCAGGTCTTGAGCGGAAAGATTAATACTGACCTTCAAGGGAAATCGACTAGGAAACTGATTTTGCCAGCGAGCTAATTGTTTGCAAGCAGTTTGCAATACCCAACTATCTAGCGGTACAATCAACCCCGTTTCTTCTGCAATAGGAACAAAGTCTAGGGGAGAAATGAAACCACGAGTGGGATGTTGCCAACGTACCAAAGCCTCAAATCCCACCAGCCGATCGCCTCTGATGTCAACAATTGGCTGATAGTACACCACAAACTCTTCTCGTTCGATCGCCCTACGGAGATCGTTTTCCAGAGTTAGCCTGTTGACAGCTTGAGTGTGCATTGTGGTATCAAAAATTTTGTAAGAATTTCTGCCTTGAGCCTTAGCCCGATACATGGCAATATCCGCATCTCGAATCAAATCCGAGGCTTGATAGTAATTTTTTTGCCCGAAAACAATGCCGATACTAGCACTGATAAACATTTCGTAGCCATTAATCGTGAGGGGGTTTTGAAATTCTTTTTGAATCCGCTCAGTGATTTGAATAACTTCTTCAATACCCGCCACATCTTCCAGCAAAATTACAAATTCATCACCACCAAGTCGAGCGATTAAATCAGCCTCCCGCAGATAATTTTTGAGGTTTTGAGCAATATTCGTGAGCAAGAGGTCTCCAGCTAAGTGTCCTAAGCTGTCATTGATTACTTTAAAGCGATCGAGGTCGAGAAACAAGACAGCATAAAAATAGTCTTTCAATCGCATAGCTCGATTAATCGCTAATTCGAGCCGCTCCACCAACAGAGTCCGATTTGGCAAATCTGTCAAGGGATCGTGTAAGGCATTGTGTATAATCAGTTCTGCCTTTGCCTTAAGTTCCGTGGTTCGTTCTGCAACCTGTTGTTCCAATTCCGTATTGCGATGCTTGAGGAAATAGAGTTTTTCAGCTTCTAAGATTGCTTGCCGCCTCAAAGAAGCTTGCAAGTCATCGTAGTGTTGTTTAATTCGCAGCATGGAGTTGACTCTGGCGCGCAGTTCCAGACCACTGACGGGCTTGCTAATAAAATCATCAGCACCAGCCTTGAGACATCGGGCCAAGTCTTCTTTGGCACTTAAGGCTGTGACTATGATGATCGGAACCGACTCCCATTGTGGCAAAGCTTTAATCCGCTGACAGACTTCAATACCATCCAAATCTGGCATCATCACATCCATCAAGATCACATCGGGTCGGAATACGTCTAGGGAGTCGATCGCAAATTGACCGCTAGAAGCATAGTACAAATCATATTCCCGATCGCTCAAGAGTGCTTGAATCACATCAAAATTATCGGGTTCATCGTCAACTACTAAAACAGATGGCTGATTCATTTCTTACTATCCTGTGCTTCTAACAATAGTTGAATTGTGCTGGCCAATTGCTTGAGTTTAACCGGCTTAGTGAGATAATCACTAGCCCCAGCTTCTAGACATCGTTCGCGATCGCCCGTCATGGCCAATGCCGTCAAGGCGATAATCGGAATATGCGCAAATTGGCGATCGCTGCGGATCTGCCTCATTGCCTCAAGACCGTCCATTTCCGGCATTTGGACATCCATTAAAATTAAATCAGGAACTTGGGCCCTAGTGGCGGCGATCGCCTCTAAACCATTGTTCGCCAAAACAATCCGATATCCTTTCGCCTCCAAGTAACTAGAAAGCGTACTTATATTAGCTTCATTATCTTCGACCAACAGGATTAGCGGAGACAGTTGTGTAACAGTCTCGCTGGGCATAGGTTCCGGGGGTGAAGCACTCAGATGCTCAAATACAGGAAGGGGTAAATCCCCACAGGGCAAATCGAAACTAAAACAACTACCAACACCTAATTCACTCTGGACAGCCACATTTCCTCCGTGCATTTCCACTATCTGTTTCACCAGAGAAAGACCCAAACCAGTCCCCGTGTATTGACGGTTTAAAGCACTGTCAATTTGGACAAAAGGATGAAACAGTTTTTTGAGATTTTCGGGTTTAATACCGATACCAGTATCAATCACCGCAAACCGAATTAAACTCGGTATGTTTCGAGCGGCCGCCAATGTTGCCGGGGGTGTGGGTGATTCTAATCTCACATCCAAGCTAACGCTACCTTTTTCAGGAGTAAACTTAATCGCATTATTGAGCAAATTGATCAAAACTTGTCGAATCCGCCGTTCATCCACCATCAAAATTGGCAGATTAGGTGCAATCTGCAACTGAATCTGAATGCGTTTTTGCAAAGCTTGTTGTTTCACAAACGGCAAACTAGATTGGCACAACTGACTGACAGTGACTGAGGTGCAGTTTAGTTCAATTTGTCCTGCTTCAATTTTTGCCAAATCGAGGATATCGTTAATTAATTCCAGTAAATGAGTGCCACTGTTTTCAACTGTTTGCAAAGCCCGCAATTGTTGCTCGTTAATCTTCCCAAAAACCTGTTCTTGCAAGGCCTCTGTCATCCCCAAAATTGCATTCAGGGGAGTACGGAGTTCGTGGCTCATATTGGCCAAAAATTCATCTTTGAGCCTGGTAGCGCGGGCTAATTCCTGATTAGTTTCCTGCAACTGGGCATAAAGCTCAGATTGATGAATAGCAGCCAGTTCATCAGATTTTCGCAAAATAATTTCCACGATCGCACTTCGGACTTCCATCGCCGCCTCAATCTCCCATGGTTTCCAAGGAAGCGACTTAAGGCGAACAGTTTGTTGCCAAAGCTCAAAGGATTTCCGAGGAAACAGCGTCAGACTCCCATCTGCTTCCACCTGATTCGGTTTATAGGGATTCCCAGCCCAATTAACCAATTGTAAGATCTCAGGTCGAAACCACAATAGGTAATTCTTCTGAACTTTAGTAATGCAAAGAGCGATTAAACCACTACCCACATCCTTAAACTCCGTCGCCTGGGGATATAACGAAGCTAAAGAATCGGTAACAAAAATATCTCCATCGAAGCGATCGCCCAACCAATCGATCAAATCCTGCAACTCGGCTACTGGGGGTGTATCACCCACAGTCACAAGTTGACTTTCGGCACAAATTGCCGCGCCCCTAGCACCTACAAGTGCCAATAAATTGTCTTGGTTTCTTGCCAATTCTTCCGTAATCTCCCCAGCCTGGGCAAGACTTTTAATCAATTGCGACTGTACTGACTTCAGGAACATTTTGTAATCCATATCTTCCTGAGCTTCTTTAGATGCCAATTCCAGAGACATTACCTGAGCAATAAACTCGCAGATAGTTCTAATTTCATAGGGAATAAATCGGGCAGTTTGATGGTGACAGGCAATTAAACCCCAGAGTTTTCCATCCTCAATTAGTGAAATCGACATGGAAGCTACCACACCCATATTTTGGAGATATTCAATATGGATGGGAGAAACACTCCGTAATACACTAAGGCTTAAGTCAAGGGGCTGATAGTCTGTAGTTTTCCCTGACTGGGCGATCGCCCCTGCATCCAGCTTCAAAATACCCACAGGCTGATAATTGATGTCGGGGATTATTCGCAATAGATTAATCGTATAGAGACGTTTAGCCTGCCGAGGAATATCAGATTGAGGGTAATGTAACCCCAGATAGGATTCCATCTCATCGAGTTTTTCTTCGGCAATCACTTCGCCGGCATCATTAGCATCAAACTTATAAACAATCACCCGGTCAAACTCAATCAGTTTTCTCACTTCTTTGGTGATGGTCTGACACATTTCTGTGAGGTTGGCAGCCTTTTGCATCTGACTGAGAATGCCTTTAGTTACTTGGAACAATCCGTTAAAACTAGACCGATCTGTACTATCTCCCGGCTCTAGCTCTAGGAGAATTAAATTGTCTCCTATCCCATGAATTATGCCGTTAAATAAGGTTGCATTTTGTTGTTTTTTGAGGAACAGTTTTATAGGAACTGCTGTTTTTAAATCTCGGTCAATGCCATATTTAATTTTTTCTAAATCTGCTTGACTTAACAAGGTTTCCCAAGATTTTCCTAAGAGGTCATAGGGACTTATTCCCAGCAGCAATTCTGTATTAGCACTCACCTGCTCGATCGTAAAATCGGGTCGAGAAAATACTATAAGAATCCCGTGGGGTTGAATAGCATTAGGAATTTCGATGGGTTCGCGATCGCAATTAGTCAAGTCAAGTGTGCCTTCGATGTGATTTCGTGAGTTATAATTTTTTTTCATTGATTAAGCTCTTTAGTTGCTAATAATTCATGAATGGCATTTGCTAGTTGCTTCAATTTTACTGGCTTAGTGAGATAGTTATTCGCGCCAGCTTCTAGACATCGTTCTCCATCACCAGTCATCGCCAATGCAGTCAAGGCAATAATCAGAATATTGGCAAATTGGCGATCGCTACGAATTTGCTGAATCGCCTCAAAGCCATCCATTCCCGGCATTTGGATATCCATCAAAATCAAGTCGGGAAGAGATGATTTAGTGACGGCGATCGCCTCTGCACCATTTTTCGCCACCACAATCCGATACCCTTTAGCCATCAGATAGGCAGAAATGGTACTGATATTTGCTTCATTATCTTCTGCCAATAGGATTAGTCGGGATGTTTCAGAGTCTTTTTTCCCGTCCATCGGTGCTGATGGTGCGACAATCGGAGATTGAGAAATCAGCATCGGCAAATTGCCAGCCGGTAAGTCGAAACTAAAACAACTACCCACGCCCACCTCACTCGTCACCGAAACCGTTCCCCCATGCTTTTCCACCATCCGCTTCACCAGAGACAAACCCAAACCAGTACCCATGTACTGACGATTCAGAGCACTATCAATTTGCACAAAAGGCTGAAACAACTTCTGAATATTTTCCGCTGTGATACCGATCCCAGTATCACTCACTGCAAACCGAATTGAACTGGATCTAGTGGGAGAATTTGGGAGTGTTGGGACCATTTCGGTTTGTGCGATTGTCACCTCCAAAGTCACGCTGCCACCTTCAGGAGTAAATTTAATCGCATTATTGAGCAAATTAATCAAAACTTGTCGGATGCGACGTTCATCGACTAATAATTCGGGGAGGATATCGGCAATTTTCACCTGAAGTTTAATCCGTTTTTGTAAAGCTTGTTGTTTCACAAAACTCAAACTGGACTGACACAAATTATCTATGGGTATGGGACTACAATTTAGTTCGATTTGTCCCGATTCTATTTTGGCAAGGTCGAGGATATCATTGATTAATGATAAAAGATGAGTGCCACTATGTTCAATAGTTTGCAAAGCCTGTATTTGTCCCTCATTAATCGAGCCAAATATCTGTTCCTGCAAAGCCTCCGTCATTCCCAAAATCGCATTCAGGGGCGTGCGTAATTCGTGGCTCATATTCGCCAAAAATTCATCCTTGAGACGAGTAGCGCGAGCTAGTTCTTGGTTAGAAATAGCCAGTTTTTGATTGGTTTCAGTAAGTCTGGCTTCTGCTTGCTTGCGATCGCTAATATCATAATTAATCCCAATCATCCGTTGGGGTTCTGCTTCGGAGTTGCGCTGAATCAGCGCGTAGGCTTTGATAAATTTCACCGTACCATCGGGCCACACCACGCGAAATTCCGTATCAAAATCTCTGATTCCAGCCCGTGATTCCTCGCTCACAGTCCGCGTCGCCAGGATATCATCGGGATGTATGCCCGCTTCCCAGGCTTGATAAGCACCGCCAAAATCCGAGGCTGTGACGCCATAGAGTTCGTACATTCGATCGTCCCAGATCAGGCGATCGTTGACAATATCCCAATCCCAAATCCCAATTTGACCCGACTTCAGCGCCAATTCCAACCTGTCTGACAAACTGGACAACTGCTCTTGGGCACGCTTGCGATCGCTAATATCAGTGCGGATAGCCAAGTATTGAAAAGGCTTACCGTCCGCATCCAGGTAAGGCACAATCGTAGTATCAATCCAGTAGAAACTACCATCCTTTGCCCGGTTGAGAATCTCGCCCCGCCAGATTTCCCCATTCCGTAGAGTTCGCCACATTTCCTCAAAAAATTCAGGAGAATGATGGCCAGCATTCAACAGCCGATAGGTATTCCCGATCAACTCCCCTCGACTATATTGAAGAATCTCGCAGAATCGATCGTTAACATAGGTAATTTTGCCCTCAGCATCAGTAATCGCCACAATTGCTGACTCATCCAAGGCATATTTAAAGTCGGATAATTCCTTGAGAGTATCTTTCAGTCTAGCTTCGGCTTGTTTGCGTTCCGTAATATTCCGAAAAATTCCCCGCATCGCGATGGGTTTGCCATTTTCCAACCGACAATTGACATTTCCTTCAACTACAATTGTCCTACGATCTTTTGTCAAAAATTTAATTTCAATACTGGTGCAAGGTACGCCATCAAATAGCTGTTCCATCATGACTTGGCAGTTAACCAAACTGTCTGGATGGATGATTTCAAACAAAAACAACTCCTGTAGATCGGCATCGGTATAGCCCAGAGTTTCTTTCCAGGCAGAATTCACAAACAAAATTTGCCCAAGGGGGGAAACGCTTTGAATCAAATCCGTAGCATTGTCAAATAAATCATACAATTGAGCTTCCCGTTCTTGGAGTTCCGCAGTGCGCTGTGCTACCCTCGCTTCTAGAGATTGGTTCAGTTGCAGTAGGTCTGCTTCTGCCTGCTTGCGATCGGTAATATTCATACTCGTACCCACAATCCGATAAATGCGATCGCCATTATCTCGAATTGGAGTCAACGTCGTAATCCACCAAGTAATTTTCCCCTTAAAAGTCAGACATTCTTCATAGCAAATAGGAAATCCAGCCTGAACGCAATGGGCATAGCGTTCTCGGATTTCGGGTAAGGGCTTTTTGCCTCGCACATCAGCAGTTAATGTCTGAGTTAAACGCTCGCAGGCAGGGTTGAATTCGAGAAAATAAAATTCTCCATCCGGCAAAACATCCACAGTAAAAACTGCCTGTTCTATGCCTTCATAAATGCTGCGTAAAAACTGCTCTTTCTCCCGCAAAGATTCTTCAGCCAGTTTGAGTTCGGTCAAATCGCGGGCGTTGACTGTCACGCCAGAAATCGTGCCGTCTGCCGATAAATAGGGCCCGTAGCTGACACTGATAAAGCGAGGTTCGGTGCCATTAAACTCATAAACCCAGGCTTCATATTGTTGACTTTCTCCCCCAAGACATCGATCGAGATAGGGCTTCATAATCGTTTGGAACATGGTTTCTCCGTGCAAATCAGCCACCGAATGTCCGACTATTTCCGTCCAAGACTTACCACTACGCTCTAAATAAGTCCGGTTAACCAGGCGATAAATATAATTACGATCGACTAAAGCAATGCGATCGGGTGTCGCAGAAACAATCCCCTCATACTGTCGCAAAAACGTCTCATTAGCTTTGCGATCGCTAATATCCTCTGCTACCCCAGAAATCTGCACCACCGTTCCCGAATCATCCTTAATCGTAAAGCCCCGATCGCGAATCCAGCGCACAGAACCATCAGGCCGCACAATCCGGTAGTCCACCTCATAATGGTCTGTGGATAATAATTGCATAAACTCCCTGCTGACATATTCGCGATCGTCAGGGTGGAGAGCTTCTAGCCACCCCAGAAAGTTTTCATAAAGCGGTTCAGCAGCACGCCCCCAGATTTTTTCATAACCCGAACTAATATAAATTGCTCTCCCAAGTTGCGGATCTGCTAACCAAAATACATCCTCAATAGTTTCAGTAATCAAACGGTAATTTTCTTGACTCTTGCGTAACTGCAATTCCGTCTGTCGTCTTTCTGCTAGTTCTTCTTGAAGCTGACTGTGTAGTTCTGCTTGCTGAATGGCGATCGCTAATTGCACAGCTATCTCCTCCAACAAACTCAGATCGTTAGGATACCAAGCACGATAGCTTTCGCAGTGATGCCCAATTAACAATCCCCACAACTTTTCCGACACCAAAATAGGTACTACAAGATTAGATTTTACCTGATATTGCTCTAACAACTGCACATGACATGGTGTATAACCAGCCGTATAAATATTATCAACAAAAATGGTTTTTCCACTTTGATAAATAATTTCAGCCCTTTCTTGAAAACAAGAATCATTTATGCGATCGTTAATAGAAGTGCGCCAAATAGCCTCCACCGACTCTGCCACCACCACACCAGTCCAATCCGGTTCAAACCGATAGATTAACAGTCGATCGCACTGCAAAAACTCTCGTACCGCCTTCACCGCAGTATCCAAAATCTCCGGCAAATCTAAAGAAGATCGAATCTGCGAAGCGATGGTGACCATCAGTTTTTCCCGCCTCACCGTTGTGGCGAGTGCGGCAGTTCGCTCCTCTACTTGGCGCTCTAATTCGACGGTGCGATTCTCCAACAATGCTATTTTGTCCGCCTCCAATTTCGATACCTTATTATCTAAAACCTCAGCTAATTTATAAAGTTCCAAGGGATTCAAAACTTGCAAAATACTTGTCTGAGTGACAATACCCAAAAGTTCACCAAACACCCCTGTCACCGCCAATCTACGGACTAACCGCTGTTCCATAATCTGCTGCACATCCCACAGAGAATCATTAGGTTTCACCGTAAAAATCGGCGTACTCATCACCGAGTGGGCTTGACAAGTTTCCAGGTTTAAATTTAAGGCTTGAAATTGGACGAGATCGCGCTCAGTGACAATGCCAATCGGGATTTGCTGTTGTGGGCGATCGCCTCCTGTGTGTTGTGCTTCCACAATCATGACGGAACTAACTCGATTTTGGGCCATCAATTGAGCGATAGTGAGCATAGAAACATCCGCGCTAGCACAAATTATTTCCGTCGCCATCACTTCAGAAACCAGCCGTATTCGCAACAAGTCAATGGGGCGCGACGCTTTCCGCAAACTCTCGTGAGTCACAAGTCCCACCAATTGATTTTCGTCGTCTAGAATCGGCAAATGGCGAATATGATGTTGCTGAACCAGATTTACCGCCACAAACAAATCTGTGAACACAGATTCGCGCATAGTCACCACCTCAGATGCCATCACTGTGGTAATATTCATACGTTCTAAACAGCAATTTTTCGCAGTGAGTCGAACAATATCCCGTTCTGTGACAATTCCCAACAACTGCCGACCTTCCACAACCAAAACGCAACTCGATCGCACTTCCATAGACAATTCATGTCCTTGGATATCCGCGCTTTGGGAAGCCGAACAAAGGGTACGAACCCCGCTCATTTGGGCGATCGCCTCCATCACCGTCGTATCGGGTGAAACTGTCAGTGGATTGCGGATGATGGCAGATTTTAATTCAGTTTGTGTTAGGGCGGTGCTAGATGTCATATTGATTTTAGATTGGGTATTTTAGATTTGAACTTTGATATTTTTTCAATTTTAAATGGGGAAATTTTTGGGAACATCCCGATTTTGCATAGGCGAAGCATGACCGCTGTAAATCTCTGGTTATCACTAATAAATTGTCTGCGGTCATGCTTCGCCCCTACGAATATATTTGCCAAACACAGTCTTCCTAAATTTCCCCCCTTCCTAAATTTCCCCCCTTCCTAAATTTCCCCCCTTCCTAAATTTCCCCCCTTCCTAAATTTCCCCCCTTGGGGGGGGTAGGGGGGGGTAGGGGGGGGTAGGGGAGGGTAGGGGAGGGTAGGGGAGGGTAGGGTAGGGTAGGGTGAGCTCTTCCTAAATTTCCCCCCTTGGGGGGGGTAGGGTGAGCTCTTCCTAAATTTCCCCCCTTGGGGGGGGTAGGGTGAGCTCTTCCTAAATTTCCCCCCTTGGGGGGGGTAGGGGGGGGTTCTTCTTCCTTCCTCCTTCTTCCTTCTTCCTTCCTCCTTCCTCCTTCTTCCTTCATTAACTACTTTCGAGGGGCGATGATGCTAATAAATCCTGAATAGTGCTAACTAATTGCTTTAATTTTACAGGCTTAGTCAGATAGTGATTCGCCCCAGCTTCTAGACATCGTTCCCCATCCCCCGCCATCGCCAATGTAGTCAAGGCGATCGTCGGAATATTCGCAAATTGGCGATCGCTGCGGATTTGCCCAATCGCATCCACAGCATCCATTCCCGACATCTGAATATCGATCATAATTAAGTCAGGAATCGATGATTTAGTGAGAGCGATCGCCTCGGCAACATTTTTCGCCACCAACATCTGATATCCCTTAGCTTTTAAATAGCCACAAATTGTATTAACATTCGCTGGATTATCATCCACCAACAATAGCAAAGGCGAAGTTGTTACTGCCACCTTTTCCCTCAAACTACCTTCCAAATTAGGCATTTTTGCATCCCCGGACTCAGAAACCAGCAGGGGCAAATTGCCTGCGGGGATATCGAAACTAAAACAACTACCCACACCAACCTCACTCGTCACCAAAACTGTTCCCCCGTGCATAGATACCATCCGCTTCACCAGAGACAAGCCCAAACCAGTACCCATATACTGACGATTTAATGCACTATCGATTTGCACAAAAGGCTGAAACAACTTCTGAATATTTTCCGCTGTGATACCGATACCAGTATCCCTCACCCCAAACCGAATAGAACTTGCTGTAGTTGGAGAATTTGCCTTTGTTGGTAATATTTCGCTTGGTTGGATTGTCACCTCCAAAATCACACTACCACCTTCAGGAGTAAACTTAATCGCATTATTGAGCAGGTTAATCAAAACTTGTCGAATCCGGCGTTCATCCAGCACTATTTCTGGGAGGTTCGCGGGAATTTTTACCTGAAGTTGAATCCTTTTTTGTAAAGCTTGCTGTTTCACCAAAGTCAAACTCGACTGACACAAACTATCCACGGCTGTGGGACTACAATTTAATTCTACCTGTCCCGATTCTATTTTGGCAAGATCGAGAATATCATTGATTAATGATAAAAGATGATTTCCACTATGCTCAACAGTTTGCAAAGCTCGTATTTGTCTCTCGTTAATCGCACCAAAAATCTCATCCTGCAAAGCCTCTGTCATCCCCAAAATAGCGTTTAGGGGAGTTCGCAATTCATGGCTCATGTTCGCCAGAAATTCATCCTTGAGACGAGTAGCGCGGGCAAGTTCTTGGTTGGAAATAGCCAACTCTTGATTGATTTCAGTAAGTTTTGTTTCTGCTTGTTGGCGTTCCTGTAACTCCGTTTGCAACTGGTCAAAAAGATTTGCCTGCTGAATGCCGATCGCCAATTGGTTGGCAATTTGCTTAACTAAATTAATCTCCGACTCTCTCCAATAGCGGGGTCTAGAACATTGATGGATGCACAACAATCCCCACAAATTCGATCCATCTAATAATGGCACTGCCAGATACGCCCGCACCTGAAATTGTGCCAAAATATTGATGTGACATTCTGTCAGTCCAGAATCATAGATGTCACTGACTTTCTGAATTCTACCCTGGTGATAGTAAACAGCGTACTGTTCGCCGAAGCAATGATCGTGAATTTTAGTCGCCATCACAGAATCAAATCCTGCTACCACAGATTCAGCCACAAACTCACCCTCATTAGAGTTAGAATTGTAAGCAAATTGAAAAATGCCCACTCGATCGGCATCAATTAAATGACGAATATCCTCCGTAGCCCTGGCAAAAATAGTTTGTAAATCCAGGGAGTCACGGATACGTTGGGTGATTTCCCTCAGCAAAGATTCCGTTTCCACTTGTCTATGAATCACCAAATCTTTGGCTTTTCTTTCCTTTAGCTCTACTTGCAATTGTTGATACAAATTAGATTGTTGAATAGCGATGGATAATTGGTTAGAAAGTTGTTTCATCAAATCAATTTCCCAGTTTTGCCAGTCACGAGACACCTCGCACTGATGAGCGATTAATAATCCCCAAAGTTCCTGTTTATCCACAATGGGTAATACCAGTTTTGCCCTGACTTTGATTTCCCTTAAAAAATCTACCAAACAAGGCAAAATAGACCCCGTTTCCCGATCGCTCAAAGCAAAAATTCTGCCATCTAAGTATCGCTGATAGTTCTCCGGGGGGAACGTTTCTTCGGGAAAATTTATATTCAGAAGTTTCAGACAATGCGGTGCAACGGATTCCGCAATCGCAGCCCCTGTACCACTGGGATAGACACGATAGATCAACACTCTGTCTACCTTCAGAATCTGGCGCACTTCTGCCACTGCTGTATTCAGAATCTCTTTGAGATTCAGAGAAGCCCGTATCCGCTGAGTGATGAAGGTGAGGATGCGTTCCTGTTCTGCTTGTTGTTGCAAGCGAATTTCGGCTAATTTGCGATGGGTAATATCCTGAAAAGTACCAAGTAATCCGACTATTTCGCCTTTGATGTTTCGCAGAGGAATCTTATTAATTTCCAGCCAAATTGTCGAACCGTCAGCCTGAAGCATTGTCTTGATCATTCCCAGTTTAGCTATACCTGATGCCATGACTTCTGCATCATCAGTGCGGCAAAAAACTGCTTCCCTTAGTCCCCAGTCAAAATCCTCATCAGTCTTGCCTACAATTGCCTCTGGAGACGCTAAACCACCCACCTGGGAAAAATATAGATTGCAACCTAAAAAAACAAATTCTCGATTCTTCCAAAATACTCCCAGGGGAAAAGTATTGATCACTGTTTGCAAAAATTGCTTGGATTCGCGCAAAGCTTCTTCGGCTAAGAAGCGATCGGTAATATCCTGTCCCAGACCAATGCTAGAACCGTTAGACAAACGAATTTGAGACCAGCTAGTAATCAACTTTCGCCCGTCGCGCACCTGAGTTTCAAAATCTTGCCAACTAGAATCAGCCCGAATCATGTGAGCGACTACCTTGCGATAATCATCAACATTGGGATAGCAGGATGCTAGAACATCAATTTGGTTGTATTCTTCCTGGTTCCAACCAAGTACCCGCTCCATTTCCGGGTTAATCATCACAGTTTCCCCAGTGACTGAAAACAAACCAATCATTAAGGGAATGCGATCGAAAATAGTTTGAAGTGTTTCCTTCTGTTGGCGCAACTGTTCCTCAGCTAATTTGCGATCGCTAATATCCATCACAATGCCAAACAATCGGACAAGCTGACCCTCAGCATTGTAAACCGTTTGTCCCTTAGCAAAAATCCAACCTAGGGAGCCATCAGCTCGGATAATTTGCTGGTCTAGTTCGTAGTGTTTACCACCTAGTTGCATAACTCCTTTGATGGTTTTACGATGATAGGCCCAGTCCGAGGGATGGAAATGCTGTCTGAGTTGCTCAAAACTCAGTTCCTGACGATCGAGCTCCAATCCCAAAATCTCGAAAATCTCAGGAGAACCAGTAATCTTAGACTCGGCTAAATCAATTTCCCAATGGCCAAGACGAGCAATGTGTTGAGCTTCCTGTAGGCGAGATTCACTGCGGTGTACCTCTAGCGTCCGTTGTTGTACCCTTTGTTCTAATTCTTGATTGAGTTGGGACAGTGCTTCTTCCGCCCGTTTGCGATCGCTAATATCAGTAATTGTGCCGATATAACCCACAATCTGCCCGTCTTCGTCCCTTTCTGCCGATGCTTGCCCAAACACCCAACTGAAAGTCCCATCCGATCGCCCAAAGCGGTACTCTAACTTAAAATGGCGATGTTCTTGGGAGGATTGATACCACTCGGCGCTAATCCTGTCCCGATCCTCTGGATACAAGCCTTGAATCCAACCCGTACCCAATGCTTCATCGGGTGTAAGTCCAGCAATTTCACACCAGCGATCGTTGACAAACAAGCAATTACCGCTAGTATCCGTGCGGAAAATCCCCACGGGAGCAGATTGAGCCAAAGTCGCAAAACGTTTTTCGCTTTCTCGCAAATCGGCCTCCACCCGTCGTCTTTCTGCCAACTCGCTTTGTACCTGTTGGTAAGCCGTTCCCTGTTGAATGGCAATTTCTAGTTGTGTAGCCAACTGTTGCACGAGAGTAATTTCTGTTGTTTGCCAGTGGCGGGGGGCCCGGCTTTCGGAGACGCAAAGCAAGCCCCAGAGGGTTTCTGCTTGGAAAATGGGTACTAAAATTTTGGCTCTAATTTCCAAATCTTCTAATAGTTGACGGTGGCAATCGGTGATTGGGACAGTGTAGATATCGTCTACTACTCGAATCATTCCGCTGCGCCATTTTCCCCGCCAATCAACACAATTGTCCTGAACATATTTGCTTTGATTTGCTGTTTGCTTATGTGCGACGGATTCTACTAGGACAATCACGCTGGCATCTGCTTGAAACTGCCAGATGTCAGCCCGATCGCAATTTAAGAGCGATCGCACTTCTGTGACTGTGGTATTGAGGATTTCTGGTAAATCTAGGGAAGCTCGAATCTGGGAAGCGATGGTAGCGATCAGTTGTTTTTGCTCTGATTCTGCCTTCAGGGTAGCGGTGCGCTCCGATACTTGCTGTTCTAGTTCAATATTCCGATTTTCCAGCAGTGCTACTTTTTCTGCTTCTAGTCGTAACACCTTTTTTTCTAAAATTTCTGCTAATTTAAATACTTCTATGGGGTTGAGTGCCTGCAAAATACTCGTCTGAGTTACAATTCCCAACAATTCACCTTCTTTGCCAGTCACCGCCAATCTGCGGACTAACCGTTGTTCCATCATCTGCTGCACAGTCCACAGAGAATCTTCTGGACTCACCGCAAAAATCGGGGTGCTCATCACAGATTTTGCCAGACAGGTTTCTAAGTTTAGATTTAAAGCCTGAAATTGTACGATGTCGCGCTCAGTCACAATCCCTATGGGAATTTGCAGTTTTTGGCGATCGCTTCCTACCTTTTCTTCGAAAATCATCACCGAACTGACTCGATTTTGGGCCATCAATTCGGCGATGTTCATCATTGAAACATCAGGATTGGCGCAAATCACTTCAGAGGTCATCACTTCTGTTACTAGGCGCAATCGTAACAAATCTACCGGGCGCGATGTTTGTCGCAAACTCTCGTGGGTCAAAATTCCCACCACCCGATTTTGGTCATCGAGCACTGGTAAGTGGCGGATCTGATATTGCTGAAGCAGATTCAGCGCAAAAAACAAATCGGTGAAGGCAGATGCGCCGATAGTGACCACCTGAGATGTCATTGCTTCACGGATCGGAACGCTATCTAAGGAACGTTTTTGGGTACTGAGGCGCACAATATCTCGTTCTGTGAGAATTCCCAGCAACTGATTACCTTCGACAATTAAGACGCAGCTCGATCGCGCCTCTACATGGAGTTCGTCAAGTTGGCTATCGGCGGTTTTGGAGGTTGAGCAAATGGTACGGACGCCACTCATCTGGGCGATCGCTTCCATCACTGTGGTATCGGGTGCAACCATCAGCGGATTGCGGACGATCGCGGATGTTAGTTCGGCTGGCGTCAGGGCTGTGGCAGGTGTCAGCATTTTTCAAGGAAACTGTGCTTTAACCAATTATTACAGCATTGACAGTCTCTGGTCTCAAGATACGGAGATTTTTATGACTTTTTTGCCTTAATATCCCTATATTTTAGATTTATTTTTCCGCTAGGCGATCTAGTTTTTCTTTCAGCAACAAATCCACAAAAGAACGTATCAAAAACAAACTGCCGAATCCTGACACCACAAAAGCGGCGATCGCCTCCCTGGCATATCCACCCTTGAGCAACACTGTCCCCGCTACCAGCACAAAACCTGTCACACACGCATAGATCAGAGTTTTCAAGGCTAAATAAATGCGTTTCAGGGCGCGCTCGTTTTCTATATTTCGCACTTTAATTTGCAATTCTCCATCCAGAATCCGCTGCTCTAAACGTTTGAACAAAACTTCTGATTTGCTCGGCTGCTGCAATTTATATCTGATCAAATCTCGCGCTTGTCTCGCCAGTTCTCCCACCGTATTACCTCTACCTTTACTAATCGCAATACTCTTGACAAAAGGCTGAGCAGATGCTAGAAAATTGTAGTTGGGGTCGAGGGTTCTGGCAATGCCATCGAGGGTAGTCACTGACTTGAGAATAAACATCATTTGTGCAGGCATACGAAACGGTTGCTGCTCGAACATGATGTACAATTCGTTTTTAATCTCGTTAAAGGCTTGAAAGTCGATCGGCTTATCAATAAACTTATCCAACAAAAAAGTAATCAGTCGGCGCACCGGCATCAGATCCGGCATCGGCTCCACTAAGCCGATGGTCATTAAAGTATCGAGTACCTCGTCAGTATCCTTTCTCATCACAGCAAAAAAAGTCTTCACCATCTGGTCTTTTTCCAAAGACTTAACCTCTGCCATCATCCCAAAATCATAAAAAATTAAACTACCATCTTCCGTAACTGCTAAATTTCCGGGATGGGGGTCTGCTTGAAAAAAACCGTCGAGCAACAACTGTTTCAAGTAACAGCAAATTCCCAGTTGATTGAGCTTGACAATATCTACTCCTATGGCCTCTAAACTAAGGCGGTCATCGACTTTAATACCAGGGGCGTATTGTACAGTCAGCACTTTTTTGGTAGTGTATTGCCAATAGACTTTTGGCACAATAATCCGAGGATAGCCTTGAAAATTCTTGCCAAAGCGATCGGCATTTTTGCCTTCTTGTATATAGTCAATTTCTTGATATAAAATCTTAAAAAACTCATGATAAATAGATTCCAGGTCGTATTTGCGAATCCCAGGAAAATACTTATTGCATAAATTCATCACTTGACGAACGGCTTTGACATCCAAGTCAAATAATTTTTCCAATCCGGGGCGCTGCACTTTGACAACTACATCTTCTCCCGTGTGGAGTCTAGCCCTGTGCACCTGTCCGAGACTGGCGGCGGCAATGGGACAAGGGTCAAAATCGCGATACAAAGCATAAATATCTTTGCCCAACTCTGATTCTATCAGGGCGATCGCCTCTTCGGAACTAAACTCCGGCACCCGGTCTTGTAATTGTTCGAGTTCCTTGACGTACTCCAAGGGGAGCAAATCAGCCCTAGTGGAAAGAGACTGTCCGATTTTGATAAAAGTCGGACCCAAATGCAACAAAGTATTGACCAACCAATGGGCGCGAATTCTTCTAGTATGGGCAGATTTGTTTTGCAGCAGTCCATCCCACCACAGACAAAATATAAACTTGGCCGCTGCTGCAAAAACATCTATTTGTCGTGCTAACGGTGAATATTGAGAACGTTGCCAACGTAGGGTTTTAGGTGCAGCTTTGATGAGCATAATAAGGGAGATTCCATCGCTGTTGACTGTTAGCTGTTCACTGTTGAGCAGTCAACCGTCAACAACGATGCCCGCTCGCTGTTAAGAGCTCAGCTTCGCCGTTGGTTAGTCGAAGGGTCAACTGTCAACTGTCAACAAATAGGCTTAGGGAAGTTGAGGTATGTTTTGGGTCAGGAGTATCTACCGCTCTATAAGACTTAGACAAAGTTAGACACCGTTAGATGTTTTTACTCTGATGCTTATTTCCTGTTTCAGCGTAGTCTCAGAATGACTTCTGAGGGTTTGTCTACTCCACAGGCAATCTCGGTA
>NZ_JAHRFC010000109.1:0-14086 GCF_020883015.1 Microcoleus sp. CAWBG640 | reverse complement strand
ACACGATCGCAGGTGGTTATGCACGGGTTTTGCTCTATTTTACCTGTTTATCTTGCACTAAACTCTCGATCGCGCGATCGAAACCCAGGCCACGTCAAGTGCGATCGATATATTCAGCAAGCCCTATCTAAAAAGTGCAGTTGGCTGCCTCCCTCGGTATTAACCCCAATCACCAAACCTTTCTTCCCCCAAGGGGCGATCGCCTTCGGTACAGCGGGCCCACTAAAACTCCCTACTTGAATTCCTTGAGTGTTTAATATCACCATCTGCCCCTCAAAATCTGCCAACACCCATCCCCAATTAGCAACACAAGCAGACACCGGGAAACTGTCAAGGGGAAGTCGCGCCACTTTCAAAGGCCACAACTTCATCAACAGCACAGCGGCTTTACCACCTTGGGGAATTCCCAACAAAGTATAAGGTTCAGGTGTCAACAGCAGTTGCCCCACGCTCGCCGATAACTGGACAGCACCAACTGCTGTGCCACGACGAGTGTAAACTCTGAAAGTAGTTTGGGGATTTTTCGGCTCGTTATCGGGCCAGATAGCTAAGACGTGTCGCCGATCCAAAAACATTAACTCTGGCAAGTAATGTTCTGGTAGGGCAACAGTCGCAATGGGTGGTAGGGCTTTTTTGCGATCGCCCCCAGAGTTGTTTGCACCTAAAGAATAAAAGCGTAGTTCCCCCGGAACAGCTACTGTCAACCAACGCCCCTCAGAGTCAACAGCAGCTTTACAACCATCAGGCCCTTGCCGGACACCTAGATCTAGTAAACACTGAGGCTCCCAACTAGAATCGCTCAGCCAGTAAAGTTTTTGCCCAGAGACAATGCAGCAGCCGTGTGTTGTTGGCAAAATGTCGCGCACTGTATCCGGCATTGATATAGAAGTTTCGGTTTCTCCTGTAACTAGCTGATTTCCAGGCTGACACCAAACCTTTACCTCTGTACCCACAGCAGCGTAAAGATAGGTTTCAGTAGCAATTAAAGTTGTCAGCCCACCAGGAAGTATCAGTAGCTTTGACTGGGAGAACGCATAACCCACAGTCTCAAGTAAATTAATCGGAGGCTCCGATATTTTTGCCTCTGGGACTTGTAGCCCCGACTCAGTTTCCGAATTCAGACTTTTGGACTCACTGGTTTCGGGATTTTCCCAAGGAATAATGCCATCTCCCAATTGCCTCACAGCGGGGTCGTACATTACCAGTCGCAGGGCTTGAGCCATTTGGGAAGCACTGGCAAAACGGCGGGCGGGCAGCTTTTCCAAAGATTTTTTGACTATGGTTTGCAACGGTTCCGGCATTGCATCAGGCAGTTGCAAACGTTGATTCAGGTGCGCCCACCTCAAGTCTCCAGGTGTTCCACCAAAAGGTCGATAGCCCATTAATAACTCAAACAACAGAATTCCCACTGCATATATATCTGACATGGGAGAGTAAAGACCATAAAACCGCTCTGGAGCCATGTAAGCAGGAGAACCTACGGTAGCGTCGGGAGAAATTTCTTGGTGGAGGCGAGTAGTCCCAATTTCTGGCAGTCGGCGGGCGATGCCGAAATCTGACAGCCGGGGAGACCAACCCTTGGAGCCTAAAGTCAGGAGGATATTTTCTGGTTTGATGTCGCAGTGAACTACGCCTCGACGGTGAGCGTAGTCTAAGCCGGCTAGCACTCCCATAATGATCTGCAAACCTTCGAGCAGTCTTAAGGGACGGTCTTGTTTTAGCAAGTTGCGGAGAGTTCCTCCCTCGCAGTAGTCCATAACTAAGTACCTGCCTGTAGCTGTGTGTTCTAGGGCTCGGCAGGTGACAATGTTAGGATGCTGCAAGGTAATCAAGAACCACAGCTCCCGCAAGAATTCGCTAGTTGGGGCTTTTTGATGGCTGAGTTCTTTGAGAGCTACCAGTTGACTGGTGAGGCGAGAGTCTTTGGCGGGCGTTTCTCGAACGCTAGCACAAAAAACTCGACCAAATTGTCCTTGTCCGACTAGCCCTAAAATGCGGTACTTAGAATTTTGCATCAGTCTAATTATAGAAAAAGCTTGAGCTAGTATTAAAATATGTAAACAATTCTGACCAAATTCAACTTTTGAATCGATCGCCTGGTACTGCCTATGTTATCTCAGGTTCAGTCTCAGCCTCCTTGAGATCGATCGCACCGTTGCATCTACTCAAATCCTGAAGTCTCCGATTCAGTATAAATCTTCCCGGATTCGCGTGCTGGATCTAAAAGGGAAATCAGGAGTAGAGAAGAGATCTATCTATGAAAAAACCCGCTTTCACAGAGCTAGTGCATCAGTTATTCAATACTCAACTTGACAGGATGAAACATCAATATGGTTAAAATTATTAAACTAGACCCAATTGCCGAAGAAATGGCAGTCGAAACGCGATCGAATATCCTTTCCGCCTTACTTTCCAAAGACTTAGACGTTCTCAAGGAGTGTGGAGGTCGGGGGATGTGCGCTACCTGCCACGTCTACATTAAAGAAGGCATGGAAGGTTTGTCTGACATCAACCGCCGCGAGAGGAGGACCCTGGAGGTCATTACTACAGCTAAAGCCAATTCGCGATTAGCTTGTCAGGCTCAAATTATGGGCGAAGGTGTAGTCGTGCAGTTACCGGCCGGGATGTACATTAATGCTATTGAAAATGTGGAAGCTCTCATCGGTCGGCGAGCTCAGCAAGATTTGTTACATCCAATTACGGGTCAAGTAGTTGTAGAATCGGGAAAGTTGATCACCCGCTCCATCGTCACTCAGCTTAATGAAACCCGCTTCCAAGTAGGACAGTATTTAGTTCGCACTAAAGAAGCTTAAAACTGATATGTTGGTCTTTTACCAGCTATTACATACCACCCAAAAAATCCTATGTTGAGTCAACTTTCGCGTTTAAGTGTGGAAGCAGATGGACGTTATGCATCTGCGGCCGAGCTCCAATTTTTGAAAGACTACTTTCAGTCTTTGAACCACAGGATGAGTGCTTATAAAAAAATTCAAGCCTCAGAAAAAGAAATTCTTAGCCAAGTGGAAGCGCAAATGCAGTCTATAGACCCAAATATATTTCGGCGGGGGTCTCAAGATGTGACTGCCAAATGTCGCCTAGATGCTGCGATGGTTTTGAGGCACTCGGCTGCTGCACTGTTAATTAATGATACTGAACGGTTGCGCGATCGACTTTTGCTTTGGCTCCAAACTATTTTAGGCCCTTTTCACGCTAAAAATAGTTCGTCTGTGACCTACGATGTCATGAAAAAGGTGATCAAACAACATCTCACTACTGAAGAAGCCAACCTATTTGTGCCAATTCTGGACATTAACCGCAGTATATTGGGCAAATAATCCCTACAAAACAGCTAGTGAATTTAATGGTAAATTTTACCATTGGGGAGAATTGTTTCCATCAGTTTTACTCCCCTCAAATCAGCCTCGGTGAGAATTGCTCCTCGAAGGTTGGCTCCTGTCAAATCAGCTTTTCGTAAGTTTGCCTTACTCAAATTAGCTTTGGTGAAGTCAACTTGATGGAGGCAAGCATCAGAAAGGTTAGCATTGATCAAGTAGGCTTGACTAAAGTTAGCTTTGGTGAGGTTTGCTCCACTCAGGTTAGCTTCCATGAGATAAGCACCGCTAAATTTGGCTTCGTTTAATAATGCTTCTGCCAAATTGATTCCGGTTAAAAGTTTCCGGCTTAAGTCTATGCCGCTGAGGTCGGCTCGACTGAAGTTGACACCGCTTAAGTGGCTGCCATTCAAAGTAATCTTTCTGAGATGAGTGTTACTCAAATCAGCTTTGGTCAAATTCGCTCTGTTCAAGCAAGCTTCCGTCAGGTCTGATTCGCCCAAACACGCATGATTTAAATAGGCTTCCGTCAGGTTTGCTCGCCGAAGATTAGCTTTTAAAAGATTGGCTTTGGTTAAATTAGCACGGGTCAAATTCGCGCCAGCTAAGTTGACTGCGGACAATTTTGCTCCGGTCAAGTCTGCTTCACTTAAGTCTGCGTCTTTGAGACTGGCTAGAGTCAAGTCTGCATCTTTGAGGTTTGCGCCTGTGAGGTTGGCTTTAATCAGATAGGCTTTATGGAGAATAGCATTGGTGAAAATAGCTTTGCTGAGGTTGACTGCACTCAAGTCTGCACTGGTGAGATTGGTTTTGATGAAAATTGCTTCGCTTAGGTTAGCCCAATTCAGGTGAGTTCCTGATAGATTGGCCTCGGTGAGGTTGGCTCCTGTGAGATTGGCTCCGCTCAGACTTGCACTCGTCAGGTTAGCTCCGGTGAGGTTTGCTCCGCTGAGATCGGCTTTGCTGAGGTTTGCCCGACCGAGATGAGCTTTAGTGAGGTCGGCTCCGCTGAAGTTAGCACCGATTAAGTAGGGTCGAATCTGGTGTTCGTTCAGGTTTGTCAAAATTAGAGTTGGAGCATCGCTGGAACTGTATAAGTCGATGGTACTTAGGACAATTCCGCGTAGGTTTGCTTGTCTAAAATCTCTTTCGCCTGCTGCATATCGATTTAGGAGTTCATTGGCATCCATTGAGATTGACACCTAAGTTCGAGGTTGTTGGTAATTTTAAAAGTTATAAATTTATAGAATAATTATGATTTTCAAAACCCAACCTAACCTACTTTATCTATTTGAGCAATGCTATAGCTATAGAGCTATAAAATAAATTAATTCTTTTGAGAAAGTTGAGTCATAATACTTTCGTGGTCTTGTCCTTCTTCCACCATAGAATTTCCGGCTTGGAGGCGATCGCGCAAACCTAAAATAAAACGGTTACAATCAGAACCCAGGGATTCACAGGAAGTTTGCAAACAGTGAAGTTCTCGACCTGTAAGTTGAGTAAAGAAGGAACTTAAGATACCTGCTTCTAAAAAACAGGCTGGTAGCTTCGACTTAGGGGCTGTTTTAGCAAACAGAGAGTTAGAAATTTTTACTACTAAAAACCCCTGGTCAGAATAGCTGGAGTCAAGTTCAAATGTTCCCCATCCGTGGCTTTTCCAACACTGTTGTAGGCACTGAATAAATTCTACCATTTCCATTTCGGAAACTGGCTGACCGTAGTAATCGCTGACTTCTTCGCAAAAACGCACGTAAAAGTTTTTGCCCCACCAGCGACCGCAGTTGAATAGCACTAGGCGGGAAGCTTGACCGGTTTCTTGTTCTAAGCCGATGTAAATGGCTTGAATCAGTGTTTCTGGAAGTGCTAGGAGCCGATCGCCCCGGCGATTTTCGAGCAAGCCTAGCTCCAAGTCTCCTCTGACGTAAGCATCTCTGGCAAAGTAGTTTCCTGGAAGTCTGGGCTGTTTGAGTAAGTCTGCAATGTTAATCATGGGGAATTGGGAGTTGGGAATTGGGAATTGAGGAATTTGGGAATGGGAAATTTGGCTTATTTTTTACTATTTTGGTCAATAATAAGTGACTCTGCTTGGTCTAAAAATGGCTGCAATATAGCGCGGGCTTGCTCGGAAAGCAGTTCTTTCAAACGCTCTTGCAAAAGCTGGCAAACTGTTGCTTGTATCTTGTGAGTTTGGTGGGCTTCAACAATGCCAGAAAGCCAGTCTAGGAGGCGTTGTTCGATAAAATTGCGGTCGTTCAACAGCATCGCCATAGCGCAGTATCGTAATACTAAAAGCCAATTTTTTAGCGTTGTTTCTAGGATTTCTGGTTTTTCATCTGGGAAGGTTTCTTGTAGCTTATTCGCTACTGGTTGGAAGATGCTTTCTTCTTTGTCTCGCAAAAATTCATAAATTTTTAAGCGCTGGGAAAGTACGGCAGCTTGACGCTTAAAGGCGGTGATTTCTTCGGGTTTGAGAAAGCGATTTTCTGCCTGATCTAGAAGTGCTTCAATCTCAGGGTGCATAATTTTAAGTAAGTGGTACAAGGAAGAGGAAAAAATGTCCTTCGACTGCGTTTATGCTGCCCTTCGACGAAGCTGAGCCAACGCGGTGCCGCTTCGCCCAAGGGTAGCCGAAGGGTTCAGGAACCAAATCAGGCAAAAAGATGGCACTGTTTATAAATCAATATAACAGGGCTATCAGTCAAGTTTTTCTGAATTTCCGGTGTTTCGGAAATCTTGCTTTGTGCTAGGGAAGATCCGTAAGTATTAAAACAAATCAAATAAGTCATCAATGGTCACTTCTGCACTTTCATTAACCGAAATTACTGGCGATGGTGGTGGTGGGGGCATGGCGCCTACTTCAGGAATTCCTTCCCAAGAAATAGCCCTAAAAAAGTCTGATACTGGCATGGTAAAACTTAGTAGTTTGCCATTAACATATCCCTTCTCGGTTTCTAAGGGTTTTCCTAGCCAATTGTAGTTACCAAAGAATTCTTGGACAGATTGTTTTAACCAAGAAGTTTGACTTTTCATCGCAATCTTTCACCATTTTGGATTCGATTTTGAATGTCGCGGGCGTTGGCACCTTCGTTGAGCCAGAATGCTGCTGCATCTATTTTGTCTGGGTTGCCGAGCAGGAACTTGCAATAGGTTTCTCCCATTGAGTAACATTGGAGTTCGATGCAACTCAGAGGCTTTTTGACTAGAGAGCCGAAGAAACCGGCAAACAAACCGGCGTAAAGGTGACAAACTGGTTTGCCCACGTCGCCCAAGGTGCGAGCAACTGCTGAGTCAAAGAGGTTGATGAAGATGCAGCCATGCTTGCGATCGCTCATGTCTACTTCCCAGCGGCCCCAACCTTGAGCTGTGAACGGCCACCACCAAGTTTCTAGTAGAAACATCAGATTTGACTGGCGAATGTTCTGGCTGAATTCGGCGCTGAACCATTTTTGAAAAAATTCGGAATCTTGGAGTCCCCACTGGCAACCAATAGTATACATGATCACAGATGAAGCAGGACCGACTTCTTCTTCTAGTCCTTCTACCAAACCGATGATGAAGTCTTCGCTGGTAAAAATGTTGCGCGACTCATTCCAGTCGTTAATTGTGCCTCCAACGCGATCGAAGGCAAAAAAGTCTTGAAACCTATAGTGGTTGTGACTTTTGGGATGCTTTTGTTTCAGTAAGGACTCGGTTGGGACAGAGATTTCTTTGTTGGGGGTATAGACCATTGGTTGGTTACTGCTTATTTGGTAATATTGATTGGGTCAAATTTTTGGTCCTTTGAGCCGATCGACTCCGAAGACAATTTGACTAGCTTCTGTATCTAATTTAACCTGGTTCTTCCAAACAGACCGCATAAAAGTTTTTGAGGTAACACCAGAAGTTAAAATTATTGTGGGAGTATTTTTCAAATTTTAGATATCTAATTGACTTGACGAAAGTCGGGTTAAGCTTGAGGAGCTAGTACCTAGCTATGTGCTATCGTTTTGTGCAAGCTGTTTAATATCTAATATATTTAGCTGAGACCCCCCATATATTTAGCTGAGACCCCGCAAGGGAATTGTAGGTGCTTAAAACCGCCCGTGCGATGCCCGCTCGCGAAGGCGAAGGGTAGTCGAAGGGTCAAAGGGTCGTTTCCAAATCAGGGCATTAGCCACGCTTGTTCCCCACTTACCGAGCTTTTTTATGAAACATCACGCTTGTATTGCCATAGGCATAAATCAATATCAGTTACTTCAGCCTTTGAGCTATGCCCAAGAGGATGCAGAGGCAGTCTACACTTTCTTGGTTGAGGAGGCTGGTTTTTCTAAGGATGGATGCCTGCTGATGACGGATAGTTCGCCGTCGCTGTGGGGTAACTCAACCTATCCGAATCGGGAAAATATTCTGAAGTTGACGGAAAATCTCTGCGCCGAGCACTTGCAACAGGGAGATTTACTGTGGTGTTTTTTTAGTGGCTACGGTGTCAGTCATGAAGGGAAGGATTATTTGATGCCTGTGGATGGGAATCCGGCTGACATTCCGGGTACGGGGATTCCGGTAGAGTTGCTTTTGAATACTCTGAAAAAGGCTCCTACTGAAACGATGTTGGTGTTGGTTGACATGAACCGGAGTCAAATCGTGAAAGCGGGGGAAACTATAGGGGTTCAAACTGCGGATTTGGCCCGGAAGTTGGAAATCCCCACGGTGCTTTCTTGTCGGCCGAATCAAGTTTCGCGGGAGACTTCAGCTTTGCGCCAAGGGTTTTTTACGACGGCGCTTTTGGAAGGGCTGCGATCGGGACAGTGTATGACTCTTAAGGGCTTAGACCGTTTTTTGAGCGATCGACTGCCTGAGTTGTGCGATCACCATTTGCGTCCAAAACAGGAACCTGTGATGGTGGTCAATCCTCCGGGAAAAGCCCATTTGGTAATTTTACCGGATGTTGCTGGGGTCGCAACTTCTGCTTTGGCGGGACGCAATGGCAGTATGACGGTTGATGCCGAGAGTAATGGTTTCGATCGCCCGCTAATGGGTGTGGCGACGGCTCAAATGGATTTACCTCCTGCTACTGGTAACTCTCAAGATGCCCAAACTGAGCCGAGTCGGACTCCTGTGCCAAATGTTGCTGGGTCTGCTGACAGGGGTGGCGATCGATCGAACTTGCAGAAGCCAGAAGATGTGGATAATGGGGCTTCGGATAAGTCGTTTTTGCAGCAGCTAATTTTGTGGAGTGGCGCTACGGCTATAGTTCTGCTGTTGGGTGTGTTTGTCACCAACAGGTCAATTTTCATAGGTCAGCAGGAAGGAAGCCCCAAATTGACCGCTGAGAATGCTCCCAAACCTTCGCCTCAAAAGTCTGGGCTCAAGTCTGTAACTCCTGGCGCTGGAGTGTCCCAGAAGCAACCCCTGGCTGTATCGGTAGACACTGCAAGTAAGCCCAAGCCGCAACCTTCTAGCCAGCAGGTTTGGGCTGAGGCGAAAACTTTACTCAAGAATGGTTCGGCTTCTAGTTTTAATAATGCCGTCAGAAAGGCTCGTTCGATTCCGCCTACAGATCCACTTTATCCCCAGGCTCAGCAGGATATTGAGCGCTGGAGTTTAACGATTTTGGATATAGCTAATGGGCGGGCTGCTAGGGGTGATTTCCTGGGGGCGATCGGGGCTGCTAAATTGATGCCTGATGCTAATAAGCCGATTTACAATCAGTCCAAAGAGGCGATCGTTCAGTGGCAGGATCTATCCAAGCAACAGCAATTAAATACTGCTTTGATATCTGCTGCTAAGACAAAAATCAAGCGAGGCGAGGCTTCTTCTTATAGTAAAGCTATCGAGCAAGTTAACAAGATTCAACCCGGTGAGCCGAAGTATGAAGAATCTCAGCGTTTGACAGGAGAATGGAGCGAAACTATCCTGAAGATTGCTCAATTGCGTAGCTCTCAAGGGAAGCTTAAAGATGCTGTTGAAGCTGCGTCATTAGTGCCATCGGGGACCAAGAGTTATCAGCCAGCTCGGAAGGCGATCGCTGAGTGGAAAACCAAGCTGAAACAAAATAAAAAAGGTTGATTTAGGTACAATTTTTCAGCTTTGAGTTATGAATTATGAGGGAATTAACTAAAATTTCTAACTCACAACTCATAACTCAAATTTTAGTTATTTAAGCTTGTCTATGCGAATACCCGCCTCTCAAAAGGCGTGTTTTTGCATTAGAAGTATCCCACAAAGGGTATCAAGGTGGGGCAGAATGCCTAACCCACAATTATGGAAGATGTCTATTTTAGTGACTATCATTAATTAGTAGACATGAGACTTTTGCCTGAAGGCTACTATATTTAAAAAACAGGGTTTGTAGTTAAATTTTGGTTTCTTTTTGGTTTCTTAAAATTAGCATTTGAGTCTGCGAATCTCAAAACCGACATTCCGCACTCTCAACTGTCACTATCTGTTTTTATTTACAACATATCCAATATCTCGCATCCAATATCTTGCAGCGACTGAGACTACTGATTAACACTACACAATATAGCTGCTCCTGTAGTTCATGAACCTGGAAAGAGAACGTATCTAGTTTTTCTATGGCACTATAAACAACAACAATCCTCGCTCAATACAAAAAGCTAGCAAGTAAGGCAACTTCAAAACATCCCTCTGATTTCTGACCAGATCGCCAAGTTGAAGAGACTCCTTCCCTCTTGGTTATTCCCTCTTCCCTCTTCCTTCTTTCTTAGAAAATTTCTGGGTTATGGTAGTGCCAGTAACAACACGTATGTCTTAGGTTATAGTTCAACCCAATTCATGTTGACGGATCTAAAAAACACAGGTTAAGCTGGCAGTGTCTCTCTGTAAAGGGGTCGATCGCTTTTCCAATCACAGGGGTAAAATCCGGGGGGTCAAGCAGCTAGAGATAGTGTTGAACCAGGGCAATTCAGGAAATCAACATTAGCACTAAGTTCTGCTGTCTGGCTAGATGGGATCAAAACTTGTAACAGTTCTTAACTATAAAAAAAACTTTCAAAACTGCTAGTATAGTGACACTTTTGTTGGCAAAAACAGATAAAGTAAATAAAGTTGGCTAGCTTTACACACCACAATCCTCACCTTGGGGATCTGGAATCGATTTGATTCATAGATAGTGGTTTGAGAGTTACAATTGGAATCAAAGCATCGCTATTTAACAGAGTTCTCTACTTACTTTTACTTTCAGCTATGAACGTGGATTTTATCAAAGCCCAAGTCAGGTTACTACAGGGTGCAAGTTCATCGGAACGAGAAACCCTTATTAAAAACATCGGCGTCTGTGCTGGCGTTATCAGACCCGGAGAGTATGTGACTCCGCAGCGGAAGCACGCTATCACTCTCTGGTTGCAAACAAATGCTGTTAGACTCCGGCTACCCCAACTTCCTCTGGATTTGTCGGGACACAAGCCTTAAGAAAGATCGACAGAGATTGAAATGCTGTTCAAAATTTAGCTAAACTTCTGTTGGAAAAAGTAAAGCAAGTTCTGGCTGATGTTGAGACTGTGAAATCCTAGGAGGCGACTCCCCATAGTTAAGCAGTGAGAAAACATCAACTTACAGCGAGTAAATGCTGGTTAAGTTTCACAGAACGGATTATTGCTCAAAACCATAACCTGTGTTAATTGCTTTTAGATTGGAGATTCACGATTTATCTAATTTTGGATGAATTTTATATGTGTGGATCGGCTCGAAAATAATCCCTATTCAATAGGTATAAATATTTACCGGGGCAGCCATTAAACTGCCCCATACTTTTGAAAAAGGAGGGGGATTGTTGGCAAATAAATATAATAAACTGCTTGATTGGCCTGAAATAATTTAGTTGGATTGAACGGCGGAATAAATTATATATTTTATGGTTAGGGCTAAACGGAGAGACTTATTGAATTTAACTTGGTTCATCACATATTGATAGACAAAAAGACTGTGCAAAAAAAACAAAAATTTCCTTATTTAGTTGGTTCCCGATGGACAGCAAAGCAAAAAACTTGGGGGTGGCGGCATTTTCAAGTAGTCAACCGAAAAAACCAAGGTAAATGGGTATTTGCAGAAATGGTGGCGGCTTGCGATCCGAATGTCCGTTTCTGGCTGAATTCGGAACAGCTCACAGATCGATCGCTCTGGCAAGCTGGATGGCAGTCCACCCAAGAACTAGAGGATTTAGAAGTTGCAGAGTAAAATATTTGAGAATAGAGGGCCTAGGGCATGGAACCTAGTTAGTTCCTTTTGAGACAAGGAAGTAAGGCTTCCCATTTGCACTCTCTTGTGGTTGGATAAGAAGTCTACAGTATGAGCACTTTCAAACTAAAGCTTGGTGGATCAGCAAAGGCATAAAACAATGAAAAAAACTGTATCGGTCTTCGTGTGTTTGCTAATTACTGCTACATTGGGAGGTGGAGTTGCGCAACTGTCGATCGCAAGTCCAGGAGTCGATCGTAGCAAAAATCAAGCTGCCGATATTGCAGAACCCGCAGCGGACTTATCCAATCTAGTCATTCCTTTACAAGACTTACCTCCGGGTTTTACAGAGATTTCATCTGGGGCTGCAAATTTCAAAAATCAACTTAACCAGAACCCTAACTTTAAGCCAGCAAGTGTCTTCGCTTACCAAAAAATTGAGGACAAGCAGTTTCAATTACTGATCGGATTTACAACGCAACTATCCGATTCGATGAAACAAGCTAAGTTTGATGAGGAAATCAGTGCAGGGACTGCGGCTAAGGAATTCTCTCAAGGGTTAAATACTAACAAAGAAGTGCAGTTTACCAATCCTACTGCTTTAACTTTGGAAGACAAGACTGGTGAGGTATCCGCGGGCTGGAGAAGTCAAGGAAAATTACAAAATATACCAATCAATGTAGATTTTGCTATATTTAGGCGGGGAAAAATAGGGGCTTTTACGGCAATTATGTATATCGATGGTACTCAACCAACTTTAACAATTAACGATGCAGCGCGCAAACTCGACAGCCGGATGATGGAATTGAAACCTGATTTAACTAAACCGCAATAAATGTGGCATTGGAACCCGTAAAAAACGGTGTTTATTTTGGGTTCTAGTTCTAGATGTGAATAGGTAGGAAACCCTCGTGCTAATGACTGAATATGGTTATTCCCAATTCCCGATTCCCAATTCCCAATTCCCCAATTTCCCGATTCCCAATTCCCCAATTTCCCAATTCCCGATTCCCGATTCCCTAATGACTCGTTTAGCAACTACCATAGAAGCCATACTTTACCTCAAAGGTCAGCCCGTATCGATCGCAGAGATTGCGGAAATTGCCAAGTGCGATCGCACCGATGTCGAAGATGCCATCATCGAACTGATGTCGGACTCTGCTCACCGCGACAGTGCCTTAGAAGTGGTGGAAACGCCTACAGGATACAGCCTGCAACTGAGAGAAGAGTTTGCCAGTTTAATGCAAACTTTGATACCTCCAGAATTAGGTATTGGAGCTTTGCGGACACTAGCGGCGATCGCCCTCAAAGGTGGCATCGCTCAGCCAGACTTAGTTAATTTAAGAGGTTCAGGTGCTTACCAACAAGTGCAAGAACTTGTCGAACTCGGTTTTGTCCGCAAACGACGACCAAGCGAAAGCCGCTCGTATTGGCTACAAGTTACCGACAAATTTCATCGGTATTTTCAAGTAGATCAACTGCCCAAACAACTACAAATTGACTTTCAGGCAAATTTGTACCCAAGCAATGACGAGTAGTTTAAACTAGAATGTAACAAGCCAGAAATTAAGAATCGCCAAATGGTTTTTCACCCTGACTTTGACAGTTCCAATGCCAAACAAGCCACAGACAATCCACTTTTGAAGTACCTCCAACACCAATCCCCAGAGGTTTTAGATCGCGTTGCCAAGTCCGTCAGCCCAGAGATCAAAGAGATTATCTCTCACAACGTTCAAGGACTTGTAGGCATCTTGCCTTCAGACAATTTTAGCGTGCAAATTACTACCGACCGAGAAAACTTAGCGGGTTTGCTGGCTTCAGCGATGATGACTGGCTATTTTCTCCGACAAATGGAGCAAAGGATGCAGTTAGAAGAACATTTGGCAAGCACCAGCTCGATTAAACCAAAATCTGCCGACGGCAAATAAAAATTTGAACTGTTTGGGAAAGATGTTTGGAAAAGACAGGCTCAAAAATGGGTCGAGGGCGCGAGGGTATGAAAGTCATTCAAACCAAACCAAGAATCAAATTCATCCTCGCTCCCCTGCGACTAGCCACCGGCCGAGTTGCCTGAAATGGGAAAAGCACCAGGACGCACTTTAACTTTCTGAGTTTGACCCTGACGGTTGATTTCCATTTCCAGTTCTTTGCCTACAGCAGTATTTTCCACCCTTTCTTGTACGTCCCCTGGATTATCAACCGCAATGCCGTCTATTTTGGCAATCACGTCTCCGGGACGCAAGCCAGCTTTTTGAGCGGGGGAATTTTCCACAATGCGGGTCACGGCTACTCCTTTATCGAGGGAAATCTTAGCATTGAGCTGTTTGTTGACTTCTGCCTGTGTCGCGGGAGTCAAGCTGACCATTTGAATGCCGAGATAGGGATGTTCCGCTTTACCTTTGGCGAATAGCTGATCGGAAACTCGTTTGGCAGTTTCGATGGGAATGGCAAAGCCCAAGCCCTGAGCATCGGCACGAATGGCAGTGTTGATGCCGATGACCTCACCTTGGTCGTTGAGTAGTGGGCCGCCAGAATTGCCGGGGTTGATGGCGGCGTCGGTTTGGATAAATCTGACTCGT